>NZ_JAUBOQ010000042.1:0-14883 GCF_036700325.1 Microcoleus sp. Z1_B2 | reverse complement strand
CAATAAATTATATTATGTTGTGGAACAGGCATCTTGCCTGTTCAGATATTAGCCACGGGCAAGATGCCCGTGCCACAATTAATTACTTAATCAATAAATTATCTTGTGTTGTGGAACAGGCATCTTGCCTGTTCATATATTTGCCACGGGCAAGATGCCCGTGCCACAGTTAATTAATCAATAAATTATCTTGTGTTGTGGAACAGGCATCTTGCCTGTTCCTATATTTGCCACGGGCAAGATGCCCGTGCCACAATTAATTAATTAATCAATAAATTATCTTGTGTTGTGGAACAGGCATCTTGCCTGTTCATATATTTGCCACTAGCAAGATGCCCGTGCCACAATTAATCAATTAATAATCGCCTCCAGCGCCATATTGCCACGCTTCAACTAATCGGTGAAAATAGTATTGCTGCTCCGGCGCTAAATTTTTTACCTGCGGTTCTACGGCTTTCCCCAAAGGCTGCAATCCCGTATAAATTCCTAAATTTACATAATGAACCATCCAATCGAGCAAATTAGTTATTCCTACCTGCGGGATAATTTTCATAACTAATCCGGGATGGCTAATTGCTGTTTTAAACAGAGTTTGGGACAAAGCCGGAAACAGCACGATATCTTGAAGAAACGGTTTGAGTACCGGTTCTCCCAACTCTTCCATAACCTGAAATACGGCAGCCAAAAGTTGATTGATTTGATTTGGGTCTATTTTCTGATTCATCGCAGCACTCATCGAACGCTGAAACAACCAGGTGACAGATAGATTCGGCTGGTAGGGTTGCAAAAGTGCGAGGGAATTTTTGTCGAGACTGTCGCTTGTCAAAGCTTCGTCAATTCCTAAAGTCAAGCGTTTGAGGTGACGCACCATTGCGCCGAAACCGCCGAAGCTGAGGGGAGATTGGCTACCGCTGCTGTCTCCGACTGGGAGTAGGCGATTCCAAGGCGTTTTGAGAGGACTTTGGCGATAGCAGGGAAAAAATCCGTAGAGTGCTCTTTGGAATTTTAACTGTTCGAGTTCGACGTTTTGATATTGGGGAAGCAAGCGCAAATACTCTTCAAATAATGTTTCTAAACTGAATCTTTCTGTGTCGGCGTCTATGTAGGTAAATAAGTAGGTGGTGCGGCCGTCTCTGGCTGGAAATGCTTCCCAAAAATATTGGCACTGATTTTGCATTGGGGTGAAGGATGCAAATATATCGCCGGTGTCGTTTTTGGGGTATCCTTGAGCGCAACTACCGACTACTAAACATACGGCGTCGGGTTTTTTCCCTTGTCTAGCTTGGCGGACAATGGGCGAAAAATGTCCCATTGCGTCTAATAATAATCGGGTTTTAAATAAATTTGTAGCAGGTTGTGTATCGGTGTTGGCCGATTCTACAAGGACTCCATTTGGGTGAATGGTTGCTGTTTTAAATGGTGTATTTTCAAATAGCTTTCCTCCAGCTTGGAGGAATCGCTGTTTCAGGGTTTCTAGGAGGTAAACTGGGTCTATTCCGATGTTGAGTACGTCGCGCACCCAAATGTCTGGGGTGTTGGCAAAGCTGATGCGGGCTGGGTTATATTCGGTGGCTATGGCCTTTTCTATCTCTTCAACAGAGAGCAAATTTAGTTCTAAGAATGCGTCTAATTCTTTGCGAGAAATGTTCCATTCTTGATCGCGGCCTCGCAGGGTGCCGCGTTCTATCAAGGCTACTCGCCAACCCCGCACGGCTAAGGCTGTACCGATTAATATTCCTAGGGTTCCGCCGCCGATAACTATGTCGAAGTCGAGGGTTTCGAGGGGTTGTTGGCTGTGTTTGACTGCTTGGGCTGCTGGTGCGGTGTTTTGTTTGAGGTTTTCCCAGAGTCGATCGACTTTTCTCAGGCCTGTGAGGGCGTCTCCTGGCATTTGGGAGAGGATTTGTTCGGTGAGGGACATCGGGTTTTAGGATTGAAGAGTGGTGGATTTTTTATAATTTAGCTTAGATCCACATTTCCGACAGTTTCAGGGCTGACGCATGGGGTGGCGAGAATCCCGGTTTATACTAAGAGGTTGCACCCTTGTCAATAAGCTTTTTAGGAACAGGCTTTCCGGCCTGTTCCACAAAGAGTAGATTTTCTTGTGGAACAGGCCGGAAAGCCTGTTAAGCGAGAATGGTGCAAGATGTGAGTTTCTACGAATTTGGGGCTTAGTAACGAGAAATCTAGGAATCAACCGGGTTTATGAGGTTGGGAGTGCGATCGCGAACCGAGTTTTTATAATCATACAAAGAAACCCGGTTTCTGAAAAAAAACCGGGTTTCTACCTCTCGTTGGTAAGTCTGGGGAATTATCTTCAATCAGCCGTACTTAATTCTTCAACTCGCAGCCGATCGCACAAAATTCGCTCGCACACTATACCACCCGTATCCGCACTCCTGCAAACTTCTAATTGAGCTTCCGGCAACGCTTCAAACAAAAAACGCTCTCCCGGAAAAACCGTCCGCTCAAAATACCAATTAGGAATATTTGTAATGCGAGCGATTTGCACTTTGCTAGTATTATTAAGATACCAACACAAAATGCGCGTATGACCTTCGGAAATTACCTGATTTAGTGTCAAATTCATCTTTTTAACTTGTTTGTGCAATGGTGCGAGCGAGTGGCAAAAGACCTAAGCTTATTATAGCATATTCCCAGTTAAAACAGAATTTTTTATACATTTTTTATACATTTTTTGGGTTAATTAATAAATTTCTCCGGGAAAACATCAGCGCCTTCCCCCTATTCCCAAGAAGGTGCAAAAGTCGGCATTGCTAAAGTGCAAGATTTCCATCCTCCCTTAACAGGTGCATTCAACAATTGACAGTGACCGACAGAACCTCTTGCCTGTTGGTAGTGACCGCAAAAATTACACTTGGAAGCCGGATTGCACCCGCGCTCGCTAATTACAAGGCTGGGCTGCTTTTGGGTTTGGTTGCGCTCGATAGTTAAAGTGTTCATTAAATTACTTTTTAAATGTTCAGTCTTAAGTATGACGGCTGGAGTGCAGTCGTGGCGTCTATCTCAAGGCTTAGTTCACCTTTAAGATTTGTTTAGGGATCGATATAAAATATATTATTTTTGAGATGATCGAGCTAGGGAGCAATTGAATTTCCTTTCGATCGCATTGGCGGCCACGGCTTTAGGGTCGATCGCGCTTGCCGGGGGATATACTTCCTGAGACAGAGCTAATTATCCTCGCCTAACTTGCTGAACAAATCGGCTAAAATTGTATTAGAAAATAAAAAACCTTCGGGATCGCTCAACCTCAAATTGCCCGACAGTGGCAGTTTCGCGCCCTCTCCTAAATTTGAGATCGCCCCATCCGCAGTGATAATTTCTACCCATCCTTGCCGCCAGTAGGGCTGCAAACAACGCCAAATTTTATCAACCGTTTGCTGAGTAAACTTTTCAGTCAGCGCCGACAGGCTAACTCCTTCTGCTAAACGCAAACCTAGCATCAGCGTTTCTAACAAAACGTCATTTTCTGAAACGGGAAAACTTGGCTCAATTGCTGGGTAAATATCTGGCTGGGTTTCCCCCCCAATTCGAGGAGTAGCAGGGGAATTGAGGCGAGAGATCGATCGCACCCACTGATAATATTCTTGAGTTTTGCGAGGTCTAGTCAACCTCCGGCCTTCCACGTAACTCGCCGCCCCCATTCCCAAACCGTAATAAGGGCGATTTTCCCAATAAACGCGGTTGTGGCGGCACTGATAGCCATCGCGAGCGTAATTAGAAATTTCGTAATGTTCGTAACCAGCGCCGGTCAGAATTTCCTGCGCTAAACGGTACATTCCAGCAGCGGTTTCATCTGCTGGTAGCGGCTGCGCGCCTGCTTCAAAGTAGCGCCCGAAAGCAGTTAAGGGCTCAACAATTAAGTCGTAACTCGACAGGTGAGTCGGGGAAATTTCCACCGCCGATTTCAGGGAAGCTTCCCAGTTTTCTAAAGTTTGGTGCGGCAGTCCCGAAATTAGGTCTAAACTGAAATTGACAATACCAGCCGATCGCACTATTTCCACTGCTTCAAAAATATCAGCGACAGAGTGCGATCGCCCGCAAGCTTGCAGCAATTCATCCTGAAAAGCCTGCACTCCCAAACTAACTCTATTTACTCCCGCCGCTGCATATCCCCGCAACTGTTCTAAAGTAAACGTACCGGGGTCTATTTCGATAGAAATTTCCGCCCCAGCAGCAATCCCAAATTTGCCGTCGAGAGTCTCTAAAATATTGCTCAACTGACTGACAGAAAGCAGCGAAGGCGTGCCGCCACCAAAAAAAACTGTTTTGAGAGATGCGCCTAAATTTTTAGTTTCTTGAATTTCTTGACACAGTACAGCAACGTATTGGACTATGGTGCCGGAATTCTCGCCATTTTTGCGATCGCCCACCACAAAAACCGGAAAATCGCAGTAGTAACAGCGGCGGCGACAAAAAGGTATATGCAGGTAAGCCGAACTAGGAATGCCGGAATTTGCCGCTTGCACACTTTTTTTTAATTCAAATGTTAAATAATCTGTGGGAGGGTTCATTATATCTCAAGCCGAAAGCGCCACTTCAAATCTAAAGTTTTAATTAAACAATCATGAATAATTATGTATATTATGACATTTTCTGACAAAAAAAGGGGTGCGAACCATCGGCTCTTTTAATTTAACCTCGTACCCGTTTTGATCTGCCAAAATTCCCCAACAGCCCGCAGCGCGGTCTATTCGCACCTCGTGCCTGCTGGCGGCGGGGCGCGCTAAATCCCGATCGGCTCCCTGGCACATCCCCCAAAGGGTACAACGGGTAAATATAAGTTTATAAAAATCCCTCAGCAAATATAGCGATATCCGACCAAAGCATGAAAACAAGTATCAGCACTAGAAAGATATAATAGGCATAAATTCATTAACCTAGAACTAATGCTAGACGCAATCATAATAATCTCATTCATAATCGCAGGCGGAGGCATCGGCTATTACGGAGTCGAACTCCTGCCGAGCAATCTGCTGCTGCAAGTTACAAATATACAAGGCTTAAGTTCTGTACTAGGTTCCTTTGGAGCATTAATCGGCTTCGTGATGGGATTAGTGGCTCAAACAACCTATCGCCGCCTAGAAAAACAAGTCCGCGATATGCCGGTGGAGATGCTGCTGACGCGGGCGATCGGCTTAATCATCGGACTGCTAGTAGCAAACTTAATGCTGGCTCCGCTGTTCCTGCTGCCCATACCCCGCGAGTTCGGCTTCATCAAACCTTTAGTCGCAGTCTTGGGTAGCGTCATGTTCGGCTTCACAGGGGTCAGTTTGACAGACACCCACGGCCGCGCTTTCTTGCGACTGATCAACCCCAAAAGCTTTGACACGGTGTTGCTAGCCGAAGGTACTTTCAAACCAGCCACTGCCAAAGTTGTCGATACTAGCTGCATTATTGACGGCAGAATTGAAAACTTGCTAGAAACAGGTTTCCTCGAAGGTCAAATTATCGTGCCCCAATTCGTGCTCCAAGAACTGCAACTGGTAGCTGATTCCGCCAACGATCAAAAGCGAGTGCGCGGACGCCGCGGCTTAGATGTACTCAACCGCATCAAAGAAACATATCCAGAACGCATTCAAATTCACTCGGCAGACTACGAAGATATTGCCACAGTCGATGCAAAATTAGTCCGATTTGCTTTAGATATCGACGGCATTTTGCTCACCAACGATTACAACTTATCGAAAGTAGCTACCGTCCAAAAACTGCCGGTTTTGAATATCAACGATTTGACTCATGCGGTGCGCCCGACTTATTTGCCGGGAGATACGATCGAACTAAAAATCCGCAAAGAAGGCAAAGAACCCTCTCAGGGAATCGGTTACTTGGATGACGGCACAATGGTTGTCGTAGAAGCCGGCAGCAGCTATGTCGGTGGCGAAGCCAGAGTCGTAGTCACCAGCGCCCTGCAAACCAGCGCCGGCCGCATGATATTCGCCCGTCCTCAAGAATCCGTTATTGTTTAAAACTGAGTAACAATGGCCAGGGCAATCAGAATCAAATATTGCGATCGCTGTTCCCAATCTGCCCCGACTCTCTACCGCGCCCGGTATGACGAGTCGGGGCAGTGGTTTTTTTTGTGTCTTAAATGTTGGGAATCGGTAAGTAAAAACAATCCTTTTTACTTCTACGGTGGCACTTGGAAAGCCAGCAAGAAAAAATAGCAATTACCAGCTTCTTCTTCTTTTCTCTTCCTACCCTACGGGAACGGCTTCGCCGAACGCGTCCTTAGCGTCTTCGCGGTTCAATCGTATCAATATCAGTGATTCTAGAGTAATTAAAATCAACCAATCCCGATCGCATCTTCATACAATGTCTCGATCGCACAGCTAAAATTCACGCTAGCAAACTGAACTTCTTGTCCTTGACTGTAAGGATAAAGCACCCACAAACCCTCTGCATTCCGGCGAAAACACTCTACACTAACTCTTTCTTGATTGATTAATACATACTCTTGCAAACTTTCGGAAGTACGGTAATCGGCAAACTTTTCACCTCTGTCAAAAGCCGCTGTTGTTGGCGATAAAACTTCCACAATTAAGCGCGGGTAGATAATGAAATCTTCAGCAGTATTTCTGTCCCGTTCATCGCAACTCACCGCTACATCGGGATAGTAATAGAAATTTGATGTCTCATTCCGAACTTTCATGTCTGCCATGTAAGTTATGCAGCCACTTCCCCGAAGATGGTTTCTCAACAAAGTTGCTGCATTTACACTAATGATGACATGAGCTTTGCTTGCCCCTGCCATTGCATAGATTTCACCTTGTCTGTACTCGTGTTTGATCGGACTGACTTTCTCGCCTGCTAAATAATCTTCAGGAGAGACGTAGGTGTCGCTTTTACTTGCAACCATATAATTTTAAGGTTGGTGAGGATTACACAATTATAGCCCAATACGCTTGGGTTAGCGCTTTCAGACGAATTTCATTTCACGCATTTATGAGAGTTGCAAACTTGTGAAAGGAAATCAGATTATTCTTATCCCCAGCGTATTGTTTAATGTGTAGGTTTTCTCGCCACACATTCGATTCATGGGGAAATTGAATGCGATCGCACAGCCATCAAACAAACCACTTTGTGGGATTAAAAAATTTCTGTCAATGCGTAAATCCTAGCTTTGCTGATAACCTGAACTAATAAGTCTTATAAGAAATTCTGTATCTAAATATACTATTTTTGTATAAATCATGACATTTATCAAGGTATCCTGACATTAAGGGCTAAATTCCACACCTTACCTACAAAATTTGTAACCTCCAGAGTTGAGAAGGTACTCCAAGCTTTCACCAGTCCATCGCCCTTGGCTGTCGGCGTTGGCACTCCAGCTAAGTTCTCAGATTTTAGTCGTCCGTGAAATGTGATATGAGTTGAAATCTCCCAAATTCATGCCGAAACTAAAAGAATCTTTTAATCACCCCCATACCGAACCAGCCGATACCGCGATTCGCCTAAAGCAGCATAAAGACCTGTTTTCCTGGCTTTCGATCGCTGCGGGGCTAATTTTTCTACAGGGGTACATGATTGCTCCCCTGATTCCACGTTTGGCTGAAGTTTTTAATGTTCCGGTTCAGGAAATCGGCTTTATCGTTCCAGCCTATATGCTGTCCTATGCACTGATGGCATTATTCTTCGGCCTCCTGTCCGATCGCTTTGGTCGATGGTCTATTATTCGCATCTCGCTTGCTCTTTTTGTCATTTTCACCGCTTTAACTGCCACGGCCCAAAATGCTTCGCAGATGGCAACCTGGCGGCTATTAACCGGGATTGGAGCAAGTGGTGTGATTCCCCTTACCTTCGCCTTAATTGGCGATTTATTCCCGTTCGATCGGCGAGGTGCCAAGCTAGGATTGGTGTTTGCAGCAATGGAAGGGGGAATGGCAGCAGGCTCTGCGGGGGGAGCGATTCTTGAGCCATTTGTAGGTTGGCGAGTGCTCTTTCTAGGTACTGCTTTGCTTGCTGCTGTTGTGCTTTGGCGCCTTCATCCTTACGGTTCTTTATTTGATACACCAAAAGTCACCAAATTACCGCCTATTCGCCAAATCTTTAGGGGATACAGCCAGATATTAGCAACCTTTCGGGGGCAGCGTACATATGCTTATGTTCTGTGGAATGGTATTTACCACTCTGGGGTATATACATGGCTAGGGTTGTATTTATCGCAACGGTACGGTATGGATGCCTTGAGCATTGGTTTAAACATTCTTGGGTACGGCATTCCCGGTTTATTGCTAAGTTCTTTCATTGGTCAAGCCGTCGATCGGTGGGGACGGCGTTGGCTCGTTCCAGCAGGGTTGGTAATGGCTGCTGTGGCTGGGATTGCAATGATTTTTGAGATTCCGCCACTGGGAACGACGATCGCAGTTCTTATTTTGTCTTTAGGGTATGACCTGACTCAACCGTTGTTTGTCGGAATTGTGACCGATCTCGGAGATGACAACAATTTGGGGCAAACGATGGGACTGAAAGTATTTACTCTCTTTACTGGATTTGGTGTAGGCAGTCTCGTATTTGGAGAGCTACTGCGCTTTGGATTTGGGCCTTCTCTCGCTATCTTTGGTGGCATTCAGTTGATAATTGGTTCGATCGCAGTCCCACTATTCTGGCAGGAAGTCCCCTCTCGATTACGGGGTTAGCGACTGTTGCCCAAAGCAATGTTGCATACATTAATACTGCTCAAATCATTGCGCTCACTGTTCTGTTGTAGAGCATCTATAGAGCAATACGCTTGGGTTAGCCCTTTCAGACGAATTTCATTTCACGCATTTATGAGAGTTCCAGACTTTTGAAATACTCACCGCGCCTTCAGGCCGGTGAGTATTTCACCTTTCCCCCAAAGTTTCAACGTCGGCGCGGGGCCGGAAGCCTCGCACTATTGCCATTTTGCGGTTGCGGTTTTTCTTGCAACTTCATCGTCAAACTAACCCGCTTTAACTTCTCATTCACCTCCAAAACCCGCACTTTCACAACTTGTCCGACTTTGACAATCTGTTTGGGGTCATCTACAAAGCGATCGGCTAATTGAGAAACGTGAACCAAACCATCTTGGTGCACTCCCACATCAACAAAGGCTCCAAAGTTAGCTACATTCGTGATTATGCCTTCTAATTCCATCCCAACTTGCAAATCGGAGATTTCTTTGATTCCTGCTTGGAAAGTGGCATATTTAAACTCGGCACGCGGGTCTCTTCCCGGTTTTTCT
Source organism: Microcoleus sp. Z1_B2 (assembly GCF_036700325.1). NCBI lineage: Bacteria > Bacillati > Cyanobacteriota > Cyanophyceae > Oscillatoriales > Microcoleaceae > Microcoleus > Microcoleus sp. Z1_B2. The sequence continues at coordinate 5,657 of NZ_JAUBOQ010000042.1, read as the reverse complement.
AGTTCCGAAATAATGTCTCGGAGTGTTGGTTCTCCGACTTTCTCTGTGACATATTTCTTGATGTTTACAGTCTTGATTTTTTCAGATATTTGTGTTATTCCAGTCAGCGGCAAGTCTAAATCCTTGGCGATCGCCTGCACGACAGGATAACTTTCGGGATGAACTGCTGTATTGTCCAGGGGGTTTTCGCCGCCGCGAATGCGGAGAAACCCGGCTGCTTGTTCAAAAGCTTTTGGCCCGAGTTTGGGAACTTTCAGCAGTTGGCGGCGATTTTTAAACGCGCCATTTTCGTTGCGGTAATTGACGATATTTTTGGCAACTGTTGCCGTCATTCCTGACACAAATGTTAGCAGTTCTTTCGAGGCTGTGTTTAAGTCAACTCCGACATAATTCACGCAGCTTTCGACAGTTTCGTCGAGTTTCTTTTTGAGCAGTTTTTGGTCAACATCGTGCTGGTATTGACCGACTCCTATTGATTTCGGGTCGATTTTCACGAGTTCGGCGAGGGGATCTTGCAAGCGTCGTCCGATGCTGACTGCGCCGCGGACGGTGATGTCGAGATCGGGAAATTCGGCGATCGCCACCTCGCTTGCTGAATAAATCGATGCACCGGATTCATTCACCATGACTTTAATCGGTTTTCTTTCCATTTGGGCCAAAACTTCCGAAACAAATTCGTCTGTTTCGCGGGAAGCTGTACCGTTGCCGATCGCGATTAATTCAATTTTATATTTTTCAATTAAATGCTTGACAATTTTACCCGCTTGTTGTCGCTGAGCGGCCGCTTGGTGGGGAAAAATTGCTTGATATTCTAAAAATTGCCCGGTTTCATCGAGGGCGGAAACTTTACACCCCGTGCGAAATCCCGGATCGATCGCCAATGTGGGTTTCATTCCCGCCGGCGCCGACAGCAGCAACTCGCGCAGGTTGGTTTCAAAAGTGGCGATGGACTCGATATCAGCGACTGCTTTGTTGTGCGATCGTACTTCCGTGATTAACGAAGTCTTCATCAGTCGGTTGAAGGCATCCTTCAAAGTCGATCGATAAAACTCTTTAACTTCTGGTATCCTAGTTCTAATTTCCTGACTTTCCAAATAAGCCATCACGGCGGATTCATCAAAAGCCAGTTCCAAATCTAAAACCCCTTCCGTTTCCCCGCGAAACAGCGCTAACATATTGTGCGACTGAACGCTTCTCGCTGCAACTTGATAATTGCGGTACATTTCAAATTTAGTGCTTCCTTCCGGGAAATCCTCTTTAATTTTAGAGACAAAAACTCCTGTTTTCATCAAAAATTCTCGCAAATAAGCCCGCAATTCAGCTTTTTCCGAAACCGCTTCCGCCAAAATATCCCCAGCACCTTTGAGAGCTTCTTCTGCTGTTTTCACTCCCTTTTCTTCCGAAATATATTTACCTGCTTCCGCCTCAAAGTCTGCTGGTTTAGCCGTCGGCAAGTTCAGACTTTTGATAAAATTTGCCAGCGGTTCCAAACCTTTTTCCCTAGCAATTATCGCTCGCGTCCGTCGCTTGGGTTTATAAGGCAGATAAAGGTCTTCTAGTTCGTTTTTTTGCAAACATGATTCGATTTTAGCTTGCAATTCTTCAGTGAGTTTCCCCAGAGAGCTAATCGTCTCTAAAATAGACTTTTTGCGCTCTTCAATTTCCGTCAAATAGGTGAAGCGATCGGAGATGTCCCGCAACTGAATTTCATTCAGCAAATCCGTGCGTTCTTTGCGGTAGCGGGCAATAAACGGAATAGTTGCTCCCTCGGCGAAAAGTTCCAGAGCATTATTGACTTGAGACAGATTGATGGAAAGTTCTTGAGCAATCAGTTGAGGAATGTCGATCATAGTGCAGAATTTCGGGTCAGGCGATTTTAGATTTTGGATTGACTTGCGCGAGATCAATTCGGGGGCGTGAGGATTTTAGATTTTAGATTTTGGATTGATTCCACGGATAAATTCAAGGGCTTGTACCATCAACAAATTCTTGGTCAATTTTAGATTTTAGATTTTAGATTAACTTCACAGAATAGAGCAAGAAAAGGGATTGTCCCAATTTTGTTAAAATCGTTTTCTAGGAGTGCGATCGTCTCGCACGGCAAAGCCGATATCTCTCGCTTCTAGCTCTCCGGCTTGCACTCCTGTGAAAGCATCATTGGGATGTTCCCATGATGTTAGCATAAATGGAGTCATTTCTCAATATTATATGTTTCCTTTTAAATATCCTGTGCCGCAAACCGATCCGCCGCGATCGCCCAGAGAAACGCTGCCGACGATGTACGATTTACCCAGCGAAGACCCGGATGAACCTGGTTTGCCTGACGAATTTCACGATTTGCAGCCGCAGTTGTTGAGTCTGACGTTTCGGCCTCGGAATTATCCGGCTTCTGAGATATTTAGCGGCACCGACATGAACCTTTATTATGACGTGCAGCACACTCTGTGGCACAAGCGGCCGGATTGGTTTGGAGTTGTGGGAGTTCCCCGACTTTACGATCGATCGGAACTGCGGATGAGTTATGTTACTTGGCAGGAAGGTGTGAATCCTTTTGTAATTGTAGAACTGCTTTCGCCGGGAACGGAAAAAGAAGATTTAGGCGACAATACCGATGAGGAAAAGTTGCCACCTCAGTCGGGAAACACTGCCGGTAACGGGCAAGTTTTGGATGCCGAGAGGAAGGATGAACCGCCAAGAAAATGGGAGGTTTACGAGCAAATTTTGCGGGTTCCTATTTATGCTGTTTTCAGCCGCTATACTAACAAATTGCGAGTGTTTGAATTGAAGGGCGGACACTATCAAGAATTAGAATTGCCCGAGTCGCGAGTGTGGATTCCTGACCTAAGTTTGGGCTTGGGTTTGTGGCAAGGAGAGTTTCAGGGAGTCGATCGACTGTGGTTGCGCTGGTATGATGTTGATGGCAATTGGATTCTCACTGAAGCGGAACAGCAACGGCAGCGGGCAGAGTCAGCGGAAGCTCAATTGCAGTCTTTAATTCGGCGGCTGCGGGAATCTGGCATCGATCCCGATCGATTTTTAAACGGTTAGAGAAGACTGAAGTCCTGACTAATATTATGTCCGGTCGATTACCCCTAATACGGTACGGGCGGGTTCACGAAAAATATCTGCCCATAATTGACAATCTCAAAAACCCGCCCTTTTAATCGCTGGTTCGCAGTCAGGACTTTAGTTTTTTTACTTCACAAGAAGACAGAAAGCCTCACTATACACAGGCTTTAAGATTTGATCGAAACTTGATTGGTTGCGGCTTGTGTGTTTGTTGCTGGTACTCTTTGCGGTTAAGTCATCCGCGTAGGGAGAATGATGCAAATAAGCTTTACCGACAGAACCAAAAAGTTGCAGTTTGTCAGAAATGACCGATTGCATGGCATCGATAGCTTTTTCCATTATTTCCAACAAATCCGGATCTGCCTCAGAAATGCTACTTTTTAACACGTCCATATAAGCTTCGCGAATTTCCGTATTCACATTAAATTTAGAGACTCCCAATTTAATACATTGATGAATCATTGACTCCCGCAAACCGCTAGCACCGTGCATCACTAACGGCACTGAAACAGCAGCGCGGATTTTGGCCAGACGTGGAAAATCGAGTTTCGGTTCGCTGAGATATTTGCCGTGAACGTTACCAATTGTTACGGCTAAAAAATCCACCTTAGTTTCTTTGATAAACTCTACGGCTGATACCGGATCGGTCATCCTTGCGGCTTTCTCCTCGATTGTCAAACCTTCTTCCCGGCCGCTAATTCTGCCGATTTCTGCTTCAACTGCCGCACCGTTAGCGTGGCATAATTTAGTCATTTCCCGGCTAAATATTAAGTTTTGTTCGTAGGGCAAAAAAGAACCGTCTGCCATAGTTGATTTGATGCCGGCGGCTAGGGCGAGGTGAATGTCTTTTTCTGAGGTGCTGTGATCTAAGTGTACTGCGATCGGCATTAAAGATTTGCGGGCCGCTTCCATGCACAGCGCGACTAAAGGCGATTTTCCGTATTGGATGGCACTGGGGTGAAGTTGCAGTATAGCAGGACTGTGCAGCGCTTCTGCCGCATTGATGACGGCTTTTACTCCTTCGAGGTTGTAGACGTTAAAAGCGCCGATCGCATAACCATTTCTCAAGGCCGTGTTCAGCAATTCCCTAGTTGACGCGAGCATATAGTACCTACTTTAAAAACTTTTCTGAATGTCGATCATTCTATCAAAGTTCTAGGCCCAGCTCAGCTTAATTTGTGTTTATTTTAATTGCGAATTCTTCGGCTACGATTTATGTGAAGTGCATTGATTCTTGAGTAAGGTGCGTAAGGGCGCACCTTACGATTTGTTTGGTAAGCCTAGCGCACCTTACTCCTTGAGTGATTTACTACTAGGTTTGTGCGTTACCAGCGTGCAAACCGCATTCTTTTACGGTCGCTTCTTCCCACCACCAGCGACCTTCGCGTTCGTGTTGGTTCGGCAATACCGGCTTTGTACAAGGTTCGCAACCAATGCTTACAAAACCGCGTTCGTGCAACTTGTTGTAAGGCACATCCAAAGCGCGAATGTATTCCCAAACCTCTGCCGAAGACCAGTTTGCTAAGGGATTGAATTTAATTAATTCATGGTCAGGAGTTGAGAATGCAGTGTCAACTTCAATAACCGGAATACCGTTGCGGGTACTGGGACTTTGGTCTTTCCGCTGACCGGTAATCCAAGCATCGAGAGTATTCAGTTTGCGGCGCAGCGGCCTGACTTTCCGCACGCCACAGCATTCTTTGTGACCGTCTTGATAAAAACTAAACAATCCCTTTTCTTCTACTAGGGCTTGTACTTCGGCTGCATCGGGAAACATTACTTCTAATTTAATGCCGTAATGTTTTCTGACTCGATCCAAAAACTGATAAGTTTCCGAGTGTAATCGTCCGGTGTCTAGGGTGAAAACGCGGAAATTCTTGGTGATTTTTGAGGCAATATCGATCAAAACTACATCTTCAGCCCCGCTGAAAGAAATGGAGATATTGTCAAAATTTTCTAGGGCAAATTTGAGAATGTCTCGCGGTGTTTTTTGACTGTATTCTGCTTCTAGGGCGGCAATGTTGAGATTTCTTTGGATGGCAACCATATTTTCGGGTTTTCGGTGTTCTTTTCCTCTAGCCCTTTATTATAGCCGATCGCCGTCTCTCTCTCGCCGACTAATTTGACAATCCAGCAATGTCGTCCGGGGCCCCCGGATTCATCCGTGAAGCGAAAAAAAAGCTTTGAATCCTCATCGCCAGCCCCCTGGGTTTATCAGTGAGGTCGCTTTCTTCAATCTCTTCAATTTCGTCAATCTAAAATCTAAAATCTAAAATCTAAAATCGACTGGCCGCATCTTGCAGCAGTCTTTTCGGCTGGGCCCACAATCAAGCTCAAGGATGGCGATCGCCCACTGGCAGAAGTTTTGGTGAACCCAAAACTCCTCTACTGGGTAAAATGGGACTGTCGCGCGATCCATTGAATTTGCCCCCCAATTATAAATCCCACACAATAAAATTATTTAAATGTCATTGTTACAATCCGAAAAATTGACTCGTCTCATTAATTAAATAAGGATCGCGAATTAAATAACTTACAATTTTAATTGTTATTGTGGGATGGGCTCTTATAGCCCGTCCACTCATGAC
>NZ_JAUBOQ010000041.1:5447-71244 GCF_036700325.1 Microcoleus sp. Z1_B2 | reverse complement strand
CGGTAGTCGAGGGTGCGGTTCATTCTCCCGGTTTGTTCGGGTGACATATAGGCTAAGGTGCCTTCGACTGAGTTGGGGTTGTTAAATTGCGGGTTTTCTTTGTTGAGTTGTGTAGCAATGCCGAAGTCGGTTAGTTTTACTTGTTTTGTTTGCGAGTTAATTATGATGTTGCTGGGTTTGATGTCTTTGTGAATAATGTGGTGAAAATGCAGGTATTGTAAGGCTTTGACTATTTGGAGGGCGATGTTTAATTTTGCTTGCAGACTCAAGGTTTCTATTTCCAGCAGTTGGGCGAGGGATTCGCCGCCAAAGTCTTCTAAAACGATTCCTAATCGGTGGTCAAATGTTTCGATCCTGATGGCTTTGACGATTTGTTCGCTGTCTAAATTTTGGCTGATTTGATATTCGTGTTTGAGCCTGGTAATGGCTTCGAGGGTGGGATATTCGGCTTTGAGGACTTTCAGAATTACTGGGGGCGAGTCTGTCGGTTTTTGTCCGCGATAGATTATTGTTTCAACGCCTTCGTGCAGAGTAGAAATTATTTGGTATTCTGATAAGGTTAACATCACTTAAGTTATAAATTACAGGACATAATTGGGATTAGATTAACACTACTTAATCTAGATTTGGTGTGATTCCGATCGTGTATTTGGCGATTTCCCATCACACGGAATATACAAGAAGTGACAATGTGGGCTTGGTCGTTGGTGTCAACAAACATCTTAAATGTAATATTGGTCTTGTGTGTGAGTCCCGGATGTTTTCGCGGCACCGTTTTTCAGGGGGATGGGAGCGATCGCACGCAGGCCTCAAACAGGAGGAGATGGGAGCGATCGCACGCAGGCCTCAAACGGGCGATTGAACGGGTTATCAATCGCTGACTACCGTAACTTCACAGATAGTAGAAATAGATTCCGGTTCAGGTAAAATACGCACGCGGGCGAATTTTAAACCGCTGACTCCTTGCAGTGATTCTACCATGCCGGTCTGAACTTTTGGCTCGACCCAACCTTCGCGAGACAAGTAGCGCAAGTATTGTTGGTACTCTTCCCATTCGTCTTCGGTTGAATAAACTACCGTTAACATTCCTGGCTGAGTAATTCGCTCTTGTGCGTCTTTGTCAACGGCTTTCTCGATCCGCTTTTTGACAAGTTCGTAGCGGATGTCGCGAGTGCCTTTGACATCAAACATTTTTTCGGTGTTTTCGTTGTGAAAAATGTCGATCGTGGTATTCTGCACTAAGACTAAATGTGCGAGTTCCATGTTGATTTGAGACTCGGCTTGCAGGCGAAAAACTGTGCGACCGCAATCGCAAATAGCTCGCAGTTGTTCGTACCGTAAACTGTGTAGGTGAAACTGGCTGAATGTGGGGTCGATCGATTTTCCTGCATAAATCATGTGATCGATGCCGTCGGTGCATTCGATATCGCAGTAGTGGGGCAAAATTTGCTGCATTTTTTCTTGCCAGCGAGCCCAGGTTTCTTGAAGTTTGGTGCTGATTAGGTTCAACATTTGGTCGTAGCGGTTGCGATCGCTGTAAACGCAGTTGTGCTCATTTTCACAGGCTGCTTGGTAAGCTTTAACTGCTGCCTGAACCTTGGGCCCGCACTGCACAAAATAGTCAAAATATACTTCTAAACGCTCGTTTAAATATTCGGCTGCTCGCACCTCCATATCGACTGTTACTTTTTGTTTTAAATGCTGGATGTAGTCGAGCAAGTCGAGTCGCAGTTGCTCGCCGAGGTGGGTAGTTTGTGTTTCGCAAACAGCATCAGCTATGACTAAACCTAAGCGAAATTGTTCGAGCAAATCAGTTTGAATGGCTCGGTTTCTTTCGTCGCTAGAACCGCGAATGTCCGAAATTCCGTATAGCGGATGAACATCAGCAAATACGATTGTTTCGGGAGGTAGTCCCCAACTTCGCCTTTCTGCTTCTTGGGCGAACCGCCACTCGACTGCGGGATGGATGTTGTGAATGTGGGTAAACCGCTCCTGTATGGCTTGCCGCAGGGCTGCAATGAAGGCGGGAATGAGTTCTTGGGCGTGTTGAGCGTCAATGCCGTTGAAGTGATTTGGCCGATCGCACAACAGCCCCACAACTCCCAAAATCCGCTGCCCGCACCCCTCGCGGGTGACGGATTTGACTACGAGGGGCACCAGCAGCATCGATCGAGTTCCCATTCTCCGCAAAGTTCGATCGCACTCGGTTTCGCACTCCCTACGCAAGTCTGGCACATTCCAAACTTGATTTGCTGCTGTGGCCTTCAAAAAGTGAGAAGCTTCTAGGGAGTGCATTGAATAAAGAATCGGCTGCAAATGTTGGCCGTCTTTTGCAACTAATAGCTGTACCTGTTCGCCGTCGGGGCGCAGCAGCAAAGTGCCGTCAGCATGGAAGAGGGATCGCAAACACCGATCGATTCTCTCAAATTTCTCTGGCCGCAGCATCGAATCTTGATCGATCAATAACTGAGTCAGCCGCCGAATTTGCTCCTGCACGGTGACATCAAAACCTTCTAGCAACAGCAAGCCTTCTACGCGATAATTATCCAACTGCAATCGATCGGCTAAATTCTCCAGTTGATTCGGCTGCATCAGCCAAGCTTCCCGTTCCGCTACAGGCATTAATCTTAAAGAAATATCCGCAAATTCATCTATTTTTGAGTCAATTCGAGTAATTTTCAACTGTTCCGAACCCAGCCAAAATTCTATAAATCTAGGTTCTCTGTGTTTGGGATTTTTTACACTCGCCATGACAGGTTCTTCTAGCACCCGTAAACCGTCGATGTCAATTTGATAATATTGCTTAAATACCCAGTGCAAAAGGTGGCGGCGGTACAATTGTTCTGCTGTTTTGCCGTCCCCATCCTCGAATAGTTGCAGCAGAGTGATGTCGGTTTCTGCAAACCAACCGTTGGTAGATTGAGTTGCCAAGGACGTTTCCTCCCAACCTGCCAAGCGACAAAATGCCGCGTTAGCGTAACGCAGGGCAAAAGTTCCCGGTTGCATTACTGCGATTAAAACGCGGCGATCGCCGAGAAATTGAAACAATCGCTGTAAATCTTGTTTCCACGTTTTCAAGGGTTCAATTTCTGAAGATTGACTGGGTACTTGGCCCGCCAAAGCTTCGAGTAGCTGTTCTATACTTGGTTCGCTGGGCAGATTGTTACTGTCTGGCTTTGTTGGGACGATATCTGTCGCTGGCAGTGATTTTACGGAGTTGTTGTTTTGATGGGAAGACGATTTAGGAGTAGACATGAGTAAAACACCTGAAAGCAGTGGATTTTGCCAAAAAATGTCAGCGATCGGCGATTATGGCTTTGTAAAGAGCTTATATCCTGTTTGTAAAGTTTGTGTATGGGTATCGGAAACTGGGTTTTTTCTCGGAGGATGGGCCCAGGGACTTTTACTTTTATTCACAAACAACCTCTCAGTCTCGACGTTATAGGTGATATTAACGTGTTTACTGCCTGGGGGGTAACACCCATTATAAGCGGTAGACAGTAGCGGATAGTGTCAATCGATTTTAGATTTTCTATTTTAGATTAAAGAATTGACCCTAGGGATAAATGCGGGGGCTCTTCTGATTTTCGATTTTCGATTAAAGAATTGATTCCACCGATAAATCACGTGGCGGGTACCACATGAAGAAATTCGTGGTCAGCAACTAATGCTATTTGACTAAAAGGCGAGATATATAGCAGGTTTGGGTTGAATGAAGCACAGCCCTGGTAATTGGGAATTGGGAATTGGTAACTGATACGATCGCGTAACCGAAGTATTGATAATTGTAATTGACTATAGCTCAACAGGTTGCTTGTCATTAATTGAGAAACTAAAAATTGCAGCCCAAATCCAAATTCTTGCTATTTGGCAATATAATAATTAAAATGTATAATACAGCTAATAGGATTTTTGAAAGGACATAGTTATGGCTTTAACGGTTAACAATCTTATTGGCGATGTGACGGGATTTCCTGTATTTGCTGGGGGCGGGCCACGTCTTTTGGCATTCGCTACACCCGATGAGATTAACGTAGGGAATGGAAATTTGGCGTCTTTTCCCTGGGGAGTTTGGGGACTCGATGGCAACGATACTATAGGAGGTTCGTCGGATTCTAACGAACGGCTGTTAGGAAATAACGGCAATGATATTATCGGTGGTGGTGGCGGAAATGACATAATTTACGGCGGGAAAGAGGACGATCGCCTGGATGGAAATGATGGCAACGACGTAGTTAGGGGCGACGCCGGAAATGACCTGATCTTCGGAGGGTTCGGGAACGATATCCTGCGGGGAGGGCAAGGAGACGACGATTTAGAGGGCAATGAGGGCGACGATTTCTTAGCAGGCGATCGGGGAGTTGACGTGCTCACGGGAGGCCTCGGTGGTGACATATTCGTCCTCAGAAGCAACGATGAAGCATTTGGTATAGATGGAGCAGATGTCATTACCGATTTTAACTTCGACGAGGGCGATCGCATCGGTTTGACGGACGGTTTAACAGAACTAGACCTTTTCTTTGAAAACGACAATTTGATTGCTTACGATAACGACGGAATCATCAACGACATGGTGATTGAAAACATATTTACCGGACAGATTGTGGGGATAGTTTTAAACACGGACAACTTTGAACTTATCGGTGCATTTGAACAGGCAAGTCCGTTTGCTTTGGCAGTTAACGGTTCTCAATTCCAGTTTTTGGCTTAGTTGTTTGTAGGGAATTAGACTGGCAAAATCCCCCATAACCCCCCTTAACAAGGGGGGAACAAGAGCGCTCGAAGTCCCCAATTTCTCCCTTTATATATTATTATGCTAATCTAAAAGTAGAAACTAAAAATCGGGGAAAGTATATATGACCATTGCCACTCACCCCAAATTAACTGCACTCCCGGAACAGCGGTTGATTTTGCCGCTATCAATGACTTGGGAACAGTTCAAAGCTCTGGATTCCTTGCTAGAGTACACTCGCAGTGTTCGCTTGTCTTACCTCGACGGATATGTGGAAATTATGACACTTTCGCCGGAACATGAAACCATTAAATGCCTGCTGGCAGGAATGTTAATGATCTTTTTCTTAGAAAAAGATATTAGTTTTACACCGACAGGGAGTGCTACACTCCAAGGGGAAACAAAAGGCAGCAGCAAGGAACCAGATTTATCTTACTACTTTGGCGAAGACCGGCGGCAACGAGAAACACCCGATTTGGCGATCGAAGTTGTTTTTACTAGCGGAACTATCAACAAGCTGGAATACTACCGCAGATTTAACGTAGGGGAAGTTTGGTTTTGGGAAGACGGAGTATTTTCGATTTACCAACTGCACTCGGAGGGTTACGATTGCGTTTCTCGGAGTATGCTGTTGCCGGATTTGGATCTAGAATTGCTGGGGAGATGCCTGCAAATGTCGGAAGAAAAAGAAGCTTTGAAAGTGTTTCGGGACGCAGTGCGAGGCTGCTAATTATTTGGGAAGTAGAGGGGCGATCGCGCTTTTTGACAAATTGGGGTGTAAGGGCGATCGCACTTTTGTAGTAACTAGGATATCAGCAGCTAGGGTTTGGGCTTAATCTCTGGTAATTTAAAACTTAATTGGTAATATGGATAAAATCAAGGAGTTTCAGTTTTGATTCTGTTGCTTATTAGCGTGTAGTTATTCTGATAAGCAGCCAGCTTTTCTTTAGCTTTAGCTTCGACAAATGTACCTTGAGGAATAGAACTTAACAAGTTGATCGCCTGCTGCAATTTTGATTGAGCATTCTGCCAGACTTCTTTAGGATGAGGTGGATTATTAACCATGACGGCAGCTTCCCATGCTAGTTTTTGGGCGGATTCTAAATTAGTGGCTGCTTTCTGTTCAGTAACAATTCTATTAGTAATCGCCTGATAGTTAGTTCGATAAACACTTAGCTTTTCTTGAGCTTGAGTTGCAACAGGCGAATTGTCGGGAATTGCCTCTAACAATTTGATTGATTCCTGCCACTTCCCTTGTACTTGCTGCCAATTTTCTAGTGGATGAGGTGGATTTTGAGTCATAACGGCAGCTTCCATTGCTAGTTTTTGAGCGGCTGCTAAATTTGTTGCTGTTGGGTCTGGCTGAGGAGCCGGTGTTAAGGTGGGTGAAGGTTCAGAATTTGGTTTTTGCTCCCCAACATTTAGAGGAATTTCCGAATTTGGTATTGTCTGCTGACTCGGTGAAATTTGAAAGGTAGTTTTCCAGCCGATAAAACCCACAACTCCTAGAGTCAGTGTGGATAGTATCAGTATCCAGCCACTTCTACCCCCGCGTCTTTGCTCTGAAAACATGGTACTGTCAATAGTATTTAGAGATTCTCCTGTCTGTGTGGCTCTTTCGCTTTGCTTACGACTAGGTTTTTTTTGTTCCTTGCGACGGCGTTCTTTTTCTAGGTGTTTAAGAGATTGTTCAGCCTGTCCTCTTAACCTATTAGCCCGGTCAATTAAAGCATTAGCTTTTTCTTTTAAAGATACACATTCATTCAAGATAATTCCTAATGTTGTAGTTTGATCCTCATAAGATATAATAAGCCCATGCTCTTCATCAAACCATTCTATCGCAAACACTGATTCCCCAAAGTAAGATATAAAAGCTTTTATGCGCTCAATTGGCTCGACATTACGTTCAAGATTGTGTAGGATACTATCCAGTTTGGGCAGAACCTGTTTTAGCTGTTCTTGAGCTACCTTTATTTGCTGAACTTGTTCCCTTAAAGTTTGCTCTTCATCAAAGTCTATGTGAATTCTTAAATTTTCATCAATTTGCCTTACTTCTTCTGGAATACTTAGAGATTTCCTTTCCCATTCTAGCTTGATCAATAATTGTGAATCATTTAAAATATTTTCTGCTATATTCTTTAAACCATCGCCCCACTCAATTAAGTTTTCAACATTTTCTATTAAGTCAGCAAGAGACGTTTCCTTATCTGGGTCGCCCAATTTTTCAGCAAGTAAGCCACTCCCTGCCGATACAAGTGCATCTACTAAAAATCCACCAGGTATGAACCAGCCCGCAACTGCGCCTAACAAAGGTATCGCTCCCAAAAATCCTTTATTGAATCTCTCATTATTTAATACTTCTTCAAGTTCCTTGCCAATAGTATTTAGTCGCTTTATAAGATTATCGATCTTCCCAATTTCACGTCTGATTTCACTAGGATTGCCAATAGTAAGTTTCATTTCCTCGGCAATTTCTGGCAGTTGGTTTAGAAGGTTTTCAATGTCAGCCATGATTTACTCTCCTTTAGAGTGGAGGAATCCCCACTCTAGTTTATCAATAATCGTTTAACAGCTAGCTAATTAAAACTTCCACTCGTGGTTGGGATCGGCGAGAGCAGCCTGCACAGAAGATAAATTAGCCAGTTCTTTAAACGGGCTAGACTTAGCAAGCTCTGTAATCGAATCTAATGCTAATCCCAGTTGCTCATTATTACCAGATGCTATTGCTCGATCGACCACATCGAAAAGTTGATTAAAATTTTGCGATCGTTCATCAAAAGAGCGATCGAGGTACTCCATTAATAAGTCACGTTGAGCTTTAATCTTGGCGAGGCTTTCCTTTTCCCAAGCTTTGATTTCACGGCGCTTTGTCCGCTCTTGTTCAGCGATTTGCTTGTACTCAAGGTAATGTGCAATAACTTGCTGAAAGGCATCAGCACCGCTAACAAACGCTGCTATTTTGCTCATTGTTAATTTCCTCACATATTACGGTATTTTGCTTGAATATTCGCCACGGCAGAATTCAGATTTCCTTGGCTATCTAACACAGGGGTTTTCATAATTTCTACAAGGCCTTTCACCAGTAGGGCTACCTGTTGAAACTTAGCAGCATCTTGAACTCGATCAAAGGGTTTTGATTCAAGTTCGTTGAGAAGTAGAGCAACGCGGCTATCTAACTCAGACACCAATTTGCCTAATTCTTTGACTCGCCGTTCGACTTGTCGGATGAAATCTCTAGCCTCTTCAATTTTGGCAACTTCAACGTTAACCTGAGCTTCGTATTCACGTGCTTTCGTTAAAGCTTCCTCACCTTTACCTGCAATTTGGAAACCGCCAACAGCTAAAGCAGGGCCAAGTGCAATACCTCCGAGTACAGCCCCACCTAGTGCCATGCTGCCACCGCCTAACCACGCCGCCACACCAGACATACCGAGTTGAGAAACAGCTACATTGGTACTAAACAAGCCAAAAAATTGAGGAACTGCAACTGTCCCAAAAGTTTGGGCCACGCCTACTGCTGTAGCACCAGCCGCCGCGCCTGCCCCTGCGGATGAAGTCACACCTTGGAATACTTCCTGACCTTCCAGCGCGACAGTTTTGTATTCTTTTAGCTGCTGAATTGATATGCCTTCTAGTCCCGCTAAAAATTTCATATCACTTTGGGAAGCTTTCTGGCCAATGCGTTCGATGAAAGCCACAAACCGCCCAATAGTACGATGCCTTACACGAATTTGCAGTTGACCGTAAACTTCTGCTAATCTGTTGGCTGCTTCCCAGTCTACTTTTAGATCGCTGACTGCTTTCTCGTGTCGATGTTGGGATCGTTCTCCTATTTCCTTGGCTTGATTGATGTTACCAAAGCCTTCAGTACCTTTCACAGCGCCATACGCAGCAGTAGCTAAAACAGCAGCGCCCATAATAAACGGAATTACAAAAATCATAAACTACTCCTTTTCTTCCCAGTAAATCAATCACCCAAAGACACGTTTAGCTCCCAGTTTTTATCCTCCATCTCTTGATATGAATATGTCAAATCGCCTCGCCTACCGATCTGAATTGTGTAAAACTCTGCTTTTCTTATACCATTCACTTCGATAGAAAATTGGCAGTGGTTATCAGATATTATTTTACCTATGCCTAACTCTCCAGTCGCAATGGTTTCTCCTTTATGATCTTTTACTAGCACCTGCCTACCACTTTTAATATCCCCGTAACCTCCTTTTCCATTACAAAACTGACCCACTCCACCGAAGAAGTCATCCTTGAGTGTTAGTGAGCCTTTAATATTGTGATTGAAGCCTAAAAAAGGTATTCCTTTAAAGGTTAGAGTTGCTAAGACAATAACTCCTACTACAATCAAACGTTTTTGACGATCTGGATTTTCATTAATATAATTTTGACCGATGTCTAACAATTCTTTAAATTTTCGTTCTCTAAGCAGCTCAATAATCGGAGTCAATAGATCAGTCAAATTTGCAAATTTATCTGTTGATAATTTTTTTGAATCTGAACTAACCTCTGCCTTTAGCTCAAACTCTCGATTCCAAGCCGGAAAATCCTCACCCGCCTGCTGCCCGTAAACCTTCACAGAAGCGATCGCCCCCGCCTTCAAATTCATCAACTCCCTGCGGACAATCCTGATAGAAGCCTCCTCATCAGGAACCCGATCGCCCTCCAGCATCACCTGCAAACAACCATCTTGCAAACTCGCAGTCGCACTAATCCCCTTATTCTGTAACGGAAAATTTAACAGAGATGCGATCGCCTCCACATCCCCAAGCTTAGCCCGTTCCTTCAAACTAAGCTGATTTGACTCCGTATTTTCACTAGAAATTGCCCGCCCCTCTGTAACATCCGTAACAGGCAACTTTTGCCCCGCCACTTCAAACTCTTGACTCCACGCCGGCACCTTCGCACCTGTCTGTCGCCCGTAAACCTTGACTTTCTCAATCGATGCAGCCCCCAAACCAGCGATCGACTTACTCACCCACACGGCCAAGACTTGCTGACTAGGCGCTTCAGCCGATTCCAGCATCACCTGTAAACAACCATCCTTAAGGGAAGCTGCGGCGGTGATGCCCTTGGCTTGTAGCTGGCGGTTCAGCAGAAGCGCGATCGCCTTTGCATCTCCCTGTTTCGCGAGTTCCAAAATATTCGGTTGTGTCATAACAGGTAGATACAACTAGCGCTGAGCCTAACATTTTCTGCTTTAAGTATAAATTATTTCCTAATTGCCCAAAATTTTCAAGCCATATAAAGTCATATTTAGTAGTTTTTTCCATCCCAAGGAGGTCATAAAAAGTCATATTTAGTTGGTTGCTACTAAAAAAGTCATATTTAGTTGGGTTATAATCTGGTCAACCCCTTGCATATACGTGACCGATGGACGTTGAAGAAGCCTTAAAATTTACAGACCATCTAGCTTTAACTACTACAGGAAAACACTTAGATAGTCTGCAAAAAGCTATACTGCGCGGCGCTTGGGACAATCAGAAATATAAAGAAATTGCACAGCATCACAACCGTTCAGAGAAATATGTTAAAGAAGTTGGCTTTAAATTGTGGAAGCTTATGTCAGTTGCATTAGGTGAGGAACAAGTATGTAAAGCAAACTTTAGAGCTAAATTGGAAAATTTACAAGCTTCTAATATTGTCTCACTTGTCGGGAATGGCTGCATCCATATTGGCAACATCTCTGCTGAAAGTTTGCACTCCCCAGAAGCCTCACAATCTGAACCGCAAGACCAGGATAAATTTAACGAAAAAATAAGCAATTCCGAACCTATACAGCAATTAGACTTATCCGACGCACCCGAAATCTCGACATTTTTCGATCGCACATCCGAACTTTCCACCCTAGAAAACTGGATTTTAAGCCGCACCCGCCTCATCACCATCCTCGGCTTATCCGGTATTGGCAAAACCGCCCTTACCCTCCAACTAATCCCGCAAATTCAACACGAATTCGACTGCATCATCTGGCGAAGCCTCCGCAACGCGCCAGCCCTCCAAACACTCCAAACCGACATAATTCAATCCTGTAGGGGCGGTGCCCCCGTGCCAGCCCCCTCCGAAGAAGAAGGGGCAACCACGGGGGGATTGCCCCTACAATATTTACGATCGCACCGCTGTCTCATCATTCTCGATGATGTGCAAACAATTTTCAGCAGCCAACAACTAGCAGGAAACTACCAACCTGGCTATGAAAACTACGGCGCATTCTTCAAACAAATAGCAGAATCATGCCACAACAGTTGCCTAATTTTGATTAGTTGGGAAAAACCCAGAGAAATTGCTGCCTTAGAAAGCAACCCAAAAAATTGTCAAACCTTGCAACTCAATGGTTTAGGCGAACCAGCGCGAGAAATATTTATAGAAAAAGGTTTACTTGAATCGGAAAACTGGTCAAAATTGATAGACATTTACCGAGGAAATCCCTTGTGGTTAAATACCATAGCCGCTGCAATTCAAGACTTGTTTAGCGGCAATATTTCTGAATTTTTATCCTATGATAGCCTAGTCTTAGGAGACTTAGAATATTTATTGCACCAACATTTTCAGCGTTGGTCAGACAGCGAAAAACAAGTAATGTCCTGGTTGGCAAATCAAAACAAAGCAGTTGAAATTTCCAAAAAACCAGCCCTTCTGGAATTGTCCCCTTCAGAATTCCTCAAAGCCGTCGAATCCTTGAGACGGAGGTCATTAATTGAAAAAGTCGAAAAGGGCGATCGCACCCTCTTCCAACTCCAACCAGCGATCGCAGAATACATAAAAACCAACATCAAATAACTTCAAAACATCCAAATATAAAAACAATCGCCCTTCTACAAAAAAGAGCGATCGCCTGTTTTTTTGGGAAGGGCGATCGCTTCAAATCAATAATCAAGCAAACAGCAAGTTTTCTACTAGAGTTTTAGGTTCAGGGAGAGATTTACCATCTACCTGATATTCTTCAACTAAAAGCTCTAATACCTCTACTGCATTCTGCAAAGCTTCTTCGTAGGTATCTCCATGAGTGTGGAACTGCTGAGATGGAAAATCAGGTAAGTGAACTAGGTAGCAGTTATCTTCATCCGACCATTGAATAACAATTATATAAGGTAATTTCATGATTCAGGTTCCTCTTCTTCAATTGCTTTCAATATTCCAATTTTTCGATTAACTTCTCTCTCTAAATACAGTTTCGCATCATCGCCATCATTTCCAGCAATGGTAATTGGTTCATTAGGTAGTAAGGGATGAACCCATCTTGTATGGCTGCCTTTTGCCGAACGATAAGTAAACCCAGCTTTTAGTAGCAGGCTTTTGAGCTCTCGAATCTTTTTGGGCATAAGCAGACATTAAAATTGTGGCAACGTGACGGAAATACTTTAATCCTATTCCAGAAAGTAGGGTTTGTCAAAACGTACCCTACTACATGAATTTGAAGTAGTTTCAGCCTCAATCCGCGTAAAAACTCACATCTTATAGCAGTTTTAGGAACAGGCAAGATGCCTGTTTCACAACACATGAATAATTTGCTTGTGGGGTGGGCTTCTAGCCCGCCCTGAAAGGATTATTGAAAAATTAGCAAAACTTGCATCCAAACAGCCCCATTTAGCCTTAAAATTAAAAAGACTGACTAGCCAACAATGCCCTATGTTTGAAGCCCTTGCCGATCGACTCGAATCCACCTGGAAAAAACTGCGCGGACAAAATAAAATCTCCGAGTCCAACATCCAAGACGCGCTCAAAGAAGTCCGCCGCGCCCTCCTGGAAGCCGATGTCAACCTCCAAGTCGTCAAAAACTTCATCTCAGAGGTAGCGGCAAAAGCACAAGGCGCAGAAGTCGTTTCAGGCGTCCGTCCCGACCAACAATTCATCAAAATCGTCCACGACGAACTCGTGCGCGTCATGGGGGAAACCAACGTACCCCTAGCCACCGCCGAATCCGGGCCCACAGTTATCCTGATGGCTGGTTTGCAAGGAACCGGGAAAACCACAGCTACCGCCAAACTAGCACTCCACCTCCGCAAGCAAAATCGTACCGCACTGCTAGTCGCAACCGACATTTATCGACCAGCCGCGATCGACCAATTGCTAACCCTCGGCAAACAAATCGACGTACCAGTATTTGAATTAGGCAAAGACATTGACCCCGTAGAAATTGCCCGCCAAGGCATCGAACACGGCAAACAAATTGGCATTGATACCATCATCGTCGATACAGCAGGTCGCCTGCAAATCGACCAAGACATGATGGCAGAATTGGGCCGCATCAAACAAACAGTACAACCCCACGAAACACTGTTAGTTGTTGATGCCATGACCGGCCAAGAAGCAGCAAATTTAACCCGCACCTTTCACGAACAAATCGGCATTACCGGCGCAATCTTAACCAAATTAGACGGCGACAGCCGCGGCGGTGCAGCCTTATCCGTGCGGCAAATATCCGGCGCGCCGATTAAATTTGTCGGCGTCGGCGAAAAAGTGGAAGCCTTGCAACCATTTTATCCCGATCGCATGGCATCGAGAATACTAGGCATGGGCGATGTCTTGACGCTAGTAGAAAGGGCGCAAGAAGAATTCGACATCGCCGATGCCGAAAAAATGCAAGAGAAAATGCTCACGGCAAAGTTTGACTTTACCGACTTTCTCAAACAAACCAGACTGTTAAAAAATATGGGTTCCCTCGGCGGCATCATGAAAATGATTCCGGGGATGAACAAACTCTCAGACGAACAAATGCGGCAGGGAGAAGTGCAGCTAAAACGCACCGAAGCCATGATTAATTCCATGACAGTTGAAGAACGCCGCAATCCCGAACTTTTAGCAAGTTCTCCATCCCGCCGCCGCCGCATCGGCAAAGGCGCAGGCTACGCAGAAAACGACGTAACAAAGCTCGTCAGCGATTTCCAGAAAATGCGTACAATGATGCAGCAAATGAGTCAAGGCAACTTTACAGGAATGGGAGGATTGCCGGGAATGCCGGGAATGCCGGGAATGGGCGGCCCCGGAGGAATGCAGCCCGGTTCCCGTGGCTATATGGGTGCCCAGCAGAAGAAGAAAAAGAAAAAAGATAAGCCTAAAAAAGGTTTCGGACAGTTGTAAAAAGCATCTGATATATTGCAAAATTGTCAACAATTTAGGGGCGGGCTCACCAACCATCTTTGAAACAAATCAAACAATCTGATAAACCCGCCCTCCCCCGCACGATGTCAACAATGTAGGGGCGGGTTCACCAACCATCTTTGAAACAAATCAAACAATCTGATAAACCCGCCCTCCCCCGCCAGAATTTACATCCATATTTTAGCCAACAAATTCACGGTACATTTGTAATTTGGGTGGGCGGTACCTTGGTATTTTTGGTTGGGTTGGGGCGGGTTTATTATATTGATTGATGTTTGTCAGAGATGGTTCGTGAACCCGCCCCTACAGAATTTATGTCTATTAGTTTTAGGTTTTTTGTGACCGATTTCTACCTAAAAAAGCGAACAATTGAATATGGTACAAACATTTACTCAACCAGAAACTATCTCTATAGAATTGCCAAATGCGATCGCCCTTTTTGTCACAGGCGAACAATTCGATATCCTAGCATTGGCAAATCCCGACTTGAGATTAGAAAGAACCGCACAAGGAGAATTAATAGTGAATCCACCCACCGGAGGCGAATCAGGCAGCCGCAACCTCAGTATCAGTACGCAAGTAGGCAACTGGTGTGAAGCAAACGAAGATTTAGGAGAAGGCTTTGACTCTTCTACCGGATTCATCCTTCCTAACGGTGCTCGCCTTTCTCCCCACGCTTCCTGGGTGAGTCGAGCTCGCTGGGAAGCATTAACTGCAAAAGAAAGAAAAGGCTTTGTTCCGCTGTGTCCAGACTTTGTAGTAGAATTGCGTGAAGCGAAGCTATCCCGTAGGGAATCGGCCTCGGATTCTCTCTCAACCCTCCAAGAGAAGATGCGCGAATATATGGAAAATGGAGCGAGATTGGGCTGGTTAATTGACCCGCAAAATCGGCGGGTAGAGATTTACCGACAACAAGCAGAAGTAGAAATATCGATCCAGCCGAGTTGTCTGGCGAAGACGTACTGCCCGGATTTGTATTGAATTTGAGGCGAGTGTGGCGTTAAACAGCATTCATACAGCGTTCATGCGCTCATCTGCCAACATCTGCGGTTGCAATCCCATCTACTCTCCCAAAGTTCCCTGATACTCATCCGGTACAAATTCCGTAACCACTTGGCCGCCACCACCGTCGCCTTTAACAATCACAGTTTGATTTTTCAACTCTCCCGCCGCCCTCGGCCCAGTCAAATTAAACACCGGATTTAGCTGCCGATAAACCACATTTCCTTCTGCATCAAAAGTCTGATTAGTTAAATACCACGTTACGCGATCGGTATTTAATTGAGCTTGACGTTTTTCCCCAATTCCTACCACATTGCCCGTCAAATAAAAAACTTTTTTCTCTAAATCTCCCCGCCCCGTATCCCCAGTCATCGTCACCTTTTCCACGCGGTGAAAAACCTTCACAGGCCCAGGCGACACCACAGATTGCGCCGGAAAATTCCAACTCATCAAACTGCTTTCTATTTGCAGCGGCGGATCAGAAGGCATCAACTGAGCGTTTTTTGTCAGCGTCGCAATCTTGGTTTTTAAGTCTACATCTACTTGGTCGGCAAAACCGCTGTCTGTTACTATTTTATCTTTGTATCTGTCAATTTGAGTAGGTTTGGTGCTGTTTACCTTTTGTTGATCCATAAACCACACTAAGTGCTCGGTTCGCAATTGCAAAACCGGATCTTTAACATTCGCCACCACAGAGCCGAATAACTCCATCCTCTTAGCCCTAGTGAAAACCCGCGCTTCCTTCGCTGAAGCCGTCACCTGTTTGTTCTCTCCCGTCAAATTGTTGCGGACAACTAAAACATCCTCCTTTGGCCGCCACTCCAACTCATTTCCCCGCAATACCACTCCATTTTTAAGGTCAGTAGCGACTATGTTACCTTTGAGAAAAACTTGATTTCCTTCCTGAAATACCTGGCCAGTTTCTCCCTGAATATCGTAAATTTCTTTGCCATCTTGAAACAATTTGCCTACAGGTTTCTGAACGTTAACTATTTTTTTGTCTTTGCTGTAAACGGCATTTTGTGAGTTGACTTTCCAGAACGTCTCGCCCTTTTCGTTTGCTTGTTCTAGAGTTACTTTGTTTAAAGTTAAAGTGCTGTTTGACTGTTGAGCAGTTTGGAGATCCTCAGCTAATTTGTTCTTTTGAGTCTCTTGCGGAACTGCACAAGCACCAATCCCCAAAATCAGTGCTGCTAAAAATAGCAGCCTCAATTTTGGGGAGTTGAGATTGGGAATTTGGGATTGGAGATGAATCATTGGGAATAGGGAATTGATAATAGGTAATTGGGAATGGGAATGGGGAATTGGTAATTGATAATTGGGTCGTGAAAAACACTTAATCAAAAATTAAAAATGTGTCATGCTTTGTCTAAATTTTTAACTTCTAATTCTCAATGATTCAACCCATTAATCATCACCTATTAACCCTTACCAATTACCCATTACCAAATCCCTATCTGTCGTCGTGTTCCTCCATCAAGCTCAAACCAGACAAAGGGCGGTAAGCATAATTAGGGCGCGATGTTTTTTGGATGTCGTCCTTAATCATTTCCAAATCGATATAGCGATCGGCTACATTAATCAAACTGTCGCTCGTCATCGATCGCAAACTCACCACCTCTACCCGCACACCGCGATAGCTCACAGCGTCTACAGCATAAGCCAAATCGCCGTCACCGCTCACCAAAACCGCCGTGTCGTAAGACCCGACTAAAGCCATCATATCCACAGCGATTTCTACATCCAAATTCGCCTTCTTAGAACCATCTGGCAACTGTACCAAATCCTTAGAAATCACCCGGTAGCCGTTGCGGCGCATCCACAGCAAAAACCCCTGCTGTTTCTCGTTAGTGCGATCGACACCCGTGTAGAAGAAAGAGCGCAGCAGCCGCGATCCCGCAGTTAAACGGCACAGCAGCTTAGTGTAATCAATCTCAATTCCTAACTGCAAAGCCGCGTAAAAAAGGTTAGAACCGTCAATAAAAATTGCCACTCTACCACGATTTTCTAGTACCTGTTCCGGCGTAAAAAGGTCGTTGCTTTCTATTCTATTCAACATGATTGTTATGCCTCAATTTTTATGAAAGATTGGTAAGGAAATAACTGCTAATTCGTAGTCTGTCATCACACCCAGAGCGCTGGCTGCCAACTATGAAGGTACTGTTTACAGCAGTTCGATCCGCTTAAAAACAGGTTGGGGTTCCCCCAGAGTTTGGTTTGCAGGCAAAGCGCCCCAGGCAGCATGAGCTGCAAAATTCGCTAAACTGTTAACTGTAACCCGATCGTTAAAGTCAATTGAAAAACCTAGCTGTTGATAGATAGCGCTGCTGATATTGGGAATAATGGGCGATAAAAGGTAAGATGCTAGTCTAACAGATTCCAGAACAGAATATAGCACTTGTTCAACACTTTCGATCTGTCCCTGCTTGTACAAACTCCAAGGTGCTTGCACGTCAATAAACTTGTTCCCGGCTCGCACTAATGCAAGCACGGCTTCGCAAGCCTTGCTAAAAGCCAACTCTTCGTAAAAACCCGCTACTCGATCGCCCAAATCCAGGCTCATAGCCTTGAGAAGGTTATCGCCCTCAATGTTTTCTCCCAACACATTTGGTACGCAGGCACCGCAATATTTGCGAGCCATGTTTAGGGTACGATTAAGCAAATTCCCCAAATCATTTGCTAGCTCAGCATTCAATATATTGATAAACCGAGTTTCGTTAAAATCGCCGTCCTCTCCGAACTCAATTTCTTTAAGGAAATAGTAACGTACTGCGTCAGCGCCGTATTTGTTGACCAATTCGACAGGGTTTAAAGTATTACCCTCCGTTTTCCCCATTTTTTTGCCGTCTTTGGTCAAAAACCCGTGTGCGAAAACGCGACCCGGCACCAGTAGATTCGCTGACATCAGCATTGCCGGCCAGTAAACTGCGTGGAAGCGAAGAATATCTTTGCCGATCAAGTGCAAGTCAACCGGCCACCATTTAGATAAAGCATTCTCCAAAATCGGGTCGCTGTCCGGATCTAGCAAGGCGGTGACGTATCCCAGCAAAGCGTCAAACCACACGTAGATGCTGTGACTGGGGTCAACTGGCATTGGCAGACCCCATGCGAGATTCACTCTAGAAATGGAAAAGTCTTGCAGTCCAGAGTTGACGAAACTGAGCACTTCGTTGCGTCGGCTTTCCGGCGCGATGAAGTCGGGACGTTCTGCGTACAATGCCAGCAGTTGGTCTTGATACCGTGACAGACGGAAAAAGTAATTTTCCTCGTCGCGCCACTCAACTTCCTTGGTGGTGTGGACAGAGCACCGATTTCCCGGCAACAATTCCCGTTCATCCTTAAATTCTTCACAGGAGACGCAGTACCAGCCTTGTTGCTGGTTCAAGTAGATGTCGCCGGAGTTCCAGACGCGCTGGAAAAATTCTTTGACAATGTACTCGTGACGCCGCGAAGTTGTGCGAATGAACCGATCGTACTGGATATCGAGTTGCTCCCAAAGCGTCTCAAACGCCGGAACCACTGAATCGCAGTGAGCTTGGGGCGATCGTCCCAAACTCTCGGCTGTCCGCTGAATTTTCTGCCCGTGTTCATCCGTCCCCGTAACCAGCAAAACAGATTTTCCCCGCAGCCGCTCAAATCGCGCTAGGGCATCCGCAGCCATAGTCGTATAAGCGCTGCCAACGTGAGGTAAATCGTTTACATAATACAGAGGCGTTGTTATCGCAAAGGTATTCTTAGTTTTATCAGTCGATTTCATTGAATGCTAAAAGAAAATTCCCTAAATTTCGTTTCGATCTTAACTCAGCGGTTAAATTTTTTATGGAGTGGCAATCAAGCCAAATTCACTGCAAGTTATTTGCAATTGTCTAACCCGGGCTATTCCCAAAAGAAATATTGCTTTCCTATCCACACTAATCTTTTTTAGTTGTTTTTGACGAACTCTCTAAAATGTCTTAATATTTTGACATTCTGCTGCCTTGGGAATCGACGCTCCCAGGGTGGACGCCTCATCTATTCATTGGTCATAGCCGCTATCCCTAGAGCGGTTTTAGCAGCCCACCCGGTTGGCAACAAAACTCGTCAGTTGGGCTGCTAAACCCGCCGTTCGACTAACGATCCGCGGCCACTTTCTGCGAAGGCCCGATCGCTCACCATCGCCATCTCTTTCTCGCGATCGCTGGAAAGTCGATCGCCCGCAACTCCTGCCACTTTCCGAGCCACTCATGGACACAGAAACCGGGTTGTTTACAAAACTCTCTTGTCAACTGCCAAGCTTTAGTTTCTTGCCCCAAAAAGAGTATAAAAGCCTAGTTTTTTTGTCACCAAACCCGGTTTTTAAAGGTTGTGAGTACATCCACAGACAATAAAACCCCAAGCCAATTAAGCTTGGGGCTATCAAATTAGGGTGCATCTAACAAAGGATTATCCGATCGCCCTCGATCCCCATCAGGAAAACCAACTCGATTTCCGCCAATAGCTTCTGACAAATAATCCGCCGCAGCTTCCACAACCGCGATCGCATTTTCGTAAACCATCCGCGTCGGCCCCAAAACCCCAACACTACCCACCGGCACCGATCCCCGGCGGTAAGTCGAAGAAATCAGAGTACAGCCACGAATCGGTTCTAAAGAATTTTCCGAACCAATACGCACCGTTACCCGCTTCCCTGGCGTGTCTAACTCCGGCGATTCAAAAATCAAAGGCCAAAGCAGTTCCTGCTCTTGTTCGAGCAATTGCACCAGGGTTTGAACTTGCTGCAACTGCGAAAACTCAGGCAAGCGCAGCGCTTCTGCTAAACCGCCGATCAGAATCCGCGTGTAGGTTGGATTGCTTTGGCGGCTGCTCAAAGCAGTCAGCATAGTTCCCATCCACTCAGCGTACAGCTCAAAGTCCCGGCCTAACTCGCTCCAGTCTACAGCCGAGAGTTCCGAGAGCGATCGTCCCCGCAACTTGCTGTTCAAAAAATTCGACAAAATCTGCAACTGGCGATCGACAATTTCGGCATCAGGCGTGTTACCTTCTGCATCCCTCGGCAACTGCACCAAAACCGACTGAGTTTCGTAGGCATCCGTCACCACTATCAGCATCACCTTTCCCGGCTCTAGCTGCACCAGTTGCAAGTGGCGCAAGCAAGCCATATTGGTTTGCGGTATGGTGATCATGGCTATGTAACCGCTGATAGTTGCCAGGATTTGAGCAGCGCCGCGGAGTGCCGCGTCCATGCGACCGTCCGACCAATTGAGTTGGTCTAGTACCTGTTCCACCTTGCGGGCCAGCGTATCAGACGGCTGAATCAACTGGTCTACATAAATTCGGTAGCCGGAGTCAGAGGGGACTCGTCCTGCCGAAGTGTGGGGCTGATAAAGCAGTCCAGCTTTTTCAAGAGTCCCCATCGCATTGCGAATTGTAGCTGGGCTGACGCTGAGGTTGAATTCGTCAGCCAAAGCTTTTGAGCCAACGGGTTCCGCTGTTGCTATGTAGTGGCGAACCGTTGCCCAAAGGATGTGTTGTTGCCGATCGGTGAGGTTAACGCGCACAGATATTTAAGCAGAATTAGAATTTAGAGTTGAAAGTCGCTATATTAATCGAAACGTCTGTACCAAAATGGCGATCGGGCAGACTTACCTCTTTAAACATAACAGATTTTAGGTTAAGGAAGAAGTCAGTTGTTATTGGTTATTGGTTATTGGTTATTGGTTATTTGTAAGTTTTAACGCCCCATGCCCCATGCCCCATGCCCCATGCCCCATGCCATCTAATCATGTTCTTTCAGAATATTTTGCAGGTAACTAGCCACTGCATCCGGCTGTTCCACCATTGCCAAATGGCCACAATCGGGAAGCTGAAGGACATTCTCGCCGCAACCTTGGAACATCCAGTGAAAGCTAGCCAAATGCAGCACGTATTTTGGTTCCATAATTTTGTCTTTAGTGCCAGCAATAAAATAAACAGGCTGCTTGAGTTGGGACACAATTTGTGGCAAGAGGTGAATCTGGGCTTCTGTGGTGGAGTCCAACAAAGCCCCCAAAGCTGCATCTGGATGAGCTCCCACGAAATCTATTAAGCGCTGCCGTCCCCAGGATCTGCCGATCGAGCGGGCTACAGAATCGCGGGCAAACACGTAATCTGCTAACGGCAACCGAGGCAGCCAGCCGGGACGCATTGTCACTAGCTGCTTGCCTACCGCTCGAAACCGCTCGAATTCTTCCTTAAGATAGATGCCGCCCCCTGCATTGATGCAGACCACGCCTTTAACGCGATCGGAGAATTTGCTGGCTCCCCAAAGGGCGATCGTACCGCCCAGAGAGTGTCCCACCAGCCAAGCAGAAGATATATCGAGTTTTTCGAGTAAAATTTCCAAATCGCGAGCGTAAGCTGCCGGAGTGTAGCAGGAATTTAGCGGTTCGGAATGCCCATGATGAAGGCCACCGTCGGATTGAGAATCGCCAAACCCCCGCAAATCGTAGGTAAGGCACTGATAGTTTGATGCCAAGCGATCGGTCAAAGGTTGCCAGTAGTGGCGGCTTAACAGCCAGCCGTGGACAAATACCAGAACCGGGGAAGTTGAAGTCGGAGCCGTCAAATCGTAAGCGTGCCGAACCCCTAGGATGTCGATTGTTGCCATACTTTTATCCTACCCGCTCCATAAGACCGATGTAAACCTATGTATAGCCTTTCTCAGAAAGAGAGAGTACGCCGAAATCCTGTGTTCTCAAGCTTTTTCAGTTCAATTGTTTACCTCATCTACCCAACAAGCGCTATAAGTTAAGTCAAAAATACTCAACTTTATCGATTTACCGCTTACTTCCTGGTGCAACGCGCGGTCGCTGACGCTACTTTTGTCCACTGCACGGGCAATCTTGGCATAGCTTGCCCTTTTATGCGATCGGCCGAGAATAAATATTCCTTCAAACCAGCGTTCTATGTTTTTTGCAGTATTCAAATTTCTCTCTGCTGTATGAGCGCAATTGCGACATAAATCAACGCGATTTTTTAAGGGTATTTTGTGGCAATAATTTTCCCAAAATTGGTCGATTTGAAAGTTGTTAACTCTCGGTGTTCCAGTGTCAAATTATATTTTTTTTGTAGGTTGCTTACAAAAAAAAATCGTACTTTCTACCTTCAACTATTCAACCAACTAAATTTTTAGCATACAACAATTTATTTAATCTCTTAATTCTCTAGCTAGCGTTACCTATCGCTAGTTTTGGGCGAGGTGATACATAATTTTATGGAGCGCATTTTTGCGGATATTTGCGACTTTTGCCTGTAGTCCCGCGATCTTATTTAAGTAAATAGGCGCTGTAAAACTTAAAAAGATTGACAACATCGTTTCGGCGTGTCCCATGTTTATGAGAACTGCTATCTACACTCGTTTGTACGAAAAATGTTGCCGAGCTTTTTATCCTATCTCACTGGAAAACGTCTGCAAACTAATGTCTATAGCAATCCTAAATGATTCGTGTAATTCTTGTAGGGGCTCTCCCCACGCCCGGTTGCCCCGATGCAGGCTGGGGTAGGCACGGGGAGGAGGGGTAGCACTACCCCTACATATTTTTACAAATGATGCGAGGATTGCTATACTTATAGAAATCGAGTTATTTAGGGAGCATCGGCAGCTTGCCCTAAAATCGCTCGCCTAGCAATCTTTGTCGCACCCCCTCAGCGATTTTCTGCCCCAGATATTCGGGAATTAAACTTTCATTGGGCCCCAACAAATAGAGAATTAGGCGAGTTCGCCCCCGCCAAACTAGCAAATTAGCATTTACGACCAACAAATCCTCTTGCCAGATGGCATACATAACTTTGTAAAAAAGTCCAGGTTGATTATCGGCTTCAATCAGCAAAGCTGGCAAGTGGAAAACCGGATCGACGTAGAATTCAGTTGCCACATCTTCTAAACCCGCGTCTAAATTAAATTCCACCGCCAACATCTCTTCAACCTCAAAATGCCCCGCCAATGCCTCTCGAACCGCCCTACAGACGTTTTCTGCTGTTTTATCTGCCAGTACCTTGCCACCGCGAGATACGACCAATTTGATAAATACCAGCATGGGCGGGTAAATTTGACCGTACAGACTCAGACTGTGAATTGTCAGCCCGTAGGCCGCGAGCACTCCAAAAATATCGCTCAGTAGAAAAGACTGGTTCCGGTAAGCAAAATGCAGGGCACTTTTGTTACCTTCGGCTCGGATTTCGATGACTGCTTGCCGAGTTTTGTAAAGCTGGTAAGCTAATTTGAGGTTTTGCAACTGGATTTCGCTGCTGACAAATTGCTCATAAAACTGCGGAAACGCTCGGTTAAAGCGCTTGAGAAGTTCTAGTGTAGATGGTTTTAAACCCGAAGCCATAATTGAGGAGAAGGTGCGGGAGATATACTAGGTATTGACTCTTCCATGCCTTATGGCAATGGGATTTTCGATTCGACGATTCGACTTAAATTGTGCCCGTCTCCTCACTAAAAGCAAAAGTCAAATCTGTCAATCGATTTTAGATTTTAGATTTTAGATTTTAGAGGCGACCCCACGGATAAATGCGGGGGCTTGAGGATTTTCGATTTTCGATTTTGGATTGATTCCACGGATAAATCCGGGGGCTTGTACCACCTTTGAAATTCGTGGTCAGAGAACTTATCACGAGAATGTCACCGTTGCGCCATTCCAGTGGTATTTTCCACCAAGGGTATAAGTTCCGGCGCGATCGGCGGCACTCAAAAGAAGCATTTCCCAAAATGCCTCTGTCCTGGTTCGGCAACAAATTTTACCTTAAAAGCGGGTTGTCTGGGCACTGGCTAGCAGAACAGTTCTACCAGACTTGACAGAATAAAAAAAGCGCAGACTCAATGTTGGACGACAAATCCCTGTTTTCGGCGTAAGATGAGTGTACCGTAAACTGTTCCTCAAGAGGCTACCGGCAATTGATCCTACGCCGATCGGAGTGGGTTTATCTGTCTGGTTCTCTTTCTCGTCGTCCAACTTCTACTACCTTAACCGCGCCTGCATGGGTTTTTGGAAAAACTTATTTAGTAGTTCTGAGTCTGCCTCTGTACCCCAAACAGCGGATTTTGAGGAAGATGTGGCTGTTGGGTTAGGCGATCCGCTTTCCCCAACGTTTCGCAAGCCCGCCAGCGGAAACGCTCGCATCTTTTTCAGTTGCGATCGGGACATTGACCTCTACGAACTCGAAGAACTTTGTAATGCAGTGGGTTGGTCCCGCCGTCCCCTGCGTAAAGTCAAAAAAGCTATTGTGCACAGCTTCCTAGTCGTCTCTATGTGGGAGATGCGGGGCAGCCAGCGACGGCTGGTGGGTTTCGCCAGAGCGACTTCAGACCATGCTTTTAATGCCACGCTTTGGGATGTGGTAGTTCATCCCGACTACCAGGGCAAGGGCATGGGCAAGGCGCTGATGAAATACATCATTAAAAAACTCCGCAGTGAAGATATCAGCAACATTACCTTATTTGCTGACCCTCATGTGGTGGATTTTTACCGCAATTTGGGCTTTATGTCCGATCCAGAGGGGATTAAAGGTATGTTTTGGTATCCTGATTAGCGAGCGAGGTGCAGGTCGGCGTTGATTTGTTGAGGATCTACAATACAATATTGACGCTGCCAACACCGACTGCACCTGTGCGCTGCCCTCAGTTACGCTTGGATGTATCCCGGCATCAGGGCAGTTATAAAGCTGTGCAAGTATTGTCAGTCGATTTGAGCAGATCGCGATAGGAGTCAGGGGCTGGTATCGATTTTTGGGTGGCGTCAAACCGCACAACCTGAAAAAAACTTCGCCTTAGCTCCATCGAGAGCTAAATATTTAATAAAGCTTGACAAGCAAGCGGTTTTGTGTGTTAATGGTTAGAGGTTAGCTAACTATAACACCGGGATGTAGCGCAGCTTGGTAGCGCGCCTGCTTTGGGAGCAGGATGTCGCAGGTTCAAATCCTGTCATCCCGATCGCACAATGTTAAATAATAGATTGAAGCATAACTGTCTCTGATGTTTACATTTCGTCAAAATGAAAACAAATTGAGGCAGTTTTTGCCGATCGTGTGAAAGCGCGAGTCTTTGCGTTAATGTGTTTCAGGATCGCTCCTGATGGAAAAAACATGAAATCATTAGTTCGTTTGGGCGCAATATTGGGAATTGTCGGCAGCACTCTGCTGGGCCCCTCCCCAATTGGCAAGATGTCTGCACTGGCACTGCCGGAGCCGCAAATTTTGGAAAAATTGCGCTCGGTGCCGGTATTTACGATTACAGACGCTCAGGGTGCGCCCCTGATCGCTTCTGTTCCCAAGCAGGGTGAGGGTCAAACTGGTAATGCTTCTGTGGCGGGAATTTTCATCAGCCAGAAAGACGCTCAAGCTTTTGTCGATCAACTGAAAACCAGAAATCCTCAGTTGGCGGCCACGGTGCGCGTGATGCCGGTGTCGCTGGGGGAAATTTATCAGCTCACTCAAGCAAATAAAGGTAAGCCGGAGGAAGTGCAATTTGCTTTCGTTCCCGCTCCGCAGCAGGTGCAGTCGGCTAAAACTGTACTTCAGCAGACTGGTCAACAAGTTAATGAGTTCAACGGTGTACCTCTGTTTTTGGCAAGAGGCGGCGCAGAAAATGGTTATTTGACGATTCAGCGGGGTCAGCAAGAGGTGATTCCCTTGTTTTTTAACAAGGAGGATTTACAGGGAATGGTCGATCGTTTTAAGCAGCAGCAGCCCAACGTGACAGCCACAATTAAGATTGAGGTGGTGAACTTGGAGAGCGTTTTGGAAGCTTTGCGTACTGAAAACGACCCGTTTTTGACCCAAATGATTTTGGTTCCGTCGCGGGAGTCCCTGGAATTTGTCCGATCGCTCCAACCTGCCGGTGCGGGCCAAAATCCACAGGTTGCTCCGGCTCCAGCTCGGCCGGCTCCAGCTCCGGCTCGCTAATAGTTAGTCAGCAGTCATTAGTCATCAGTCATCAGTTATTAATTAGTAGGTTGGGTTTCTCGACTCAGCCTACTATTTACTAATTACTAATTACCAGTTAGCAATTAACAATTACCCCTTCCAAAAAAGTATTATGTTTGTTTCTGGTTTAGAGCTTTGGCAGTGGGTGAATCAAGCTAAAACAGAGGCGATCGCCCATGACATTCCCCTAGCAGAAATCGACTGGCTGCTGCAAGAGCTGGCTGGTTTGGATAGGTTGGCTCTGCGTTTGGAGTCGTTTAAAGATTTGCCAAAAATTGAATTAAAGTTGTCTTTATCGGAACTTGCTCAATTGTGGCAGCGGCGCTTGCAGGAACGGGTGCCGGTGCAGTATTTAACGGGAGTTGCACATTGGCGGCATTTTTCGCTCAAAGTAACGCCGGCGGTGCTAATTCCGCGTCCTGAAACGGAATTGCTGATCGATTTGGCTGTGGAAGCTGTGAAAAGCCGTTTAGAAGCAGAAAATATCAATCAAAAATCTACTCCCCCCAACCCCCCCTTACTAAGGGGGGGAGAAGATTTAAACTTCTCCCAGCTTCGGGGGGGAGAATTTGCCAAATCGGATTGGGTGGATTTGGGAACGGGCAGCGGGGCGATCGCGATCGGCTTGGCTTCTGCGTTGACAAATGCTAGGGTTTATGCGGTAGATTGCAGTTCGGAAGCTTTGGCAGTGGCTCGACTGAATGCTGAGAATTTGGGTTTTGCATCGCGAATTAATTTTTATCAAGGTTTGTGGTGGGAACCGCTAGAATTTCTCAAAGGTCAAGTCAGCGGCATGGTTTCTAACCCCCCTTACATTCCCAGCAGCACGGTACTGACTCTGCAACCGGAAGTTTTGAAGCACGAACCTCATCTGGCATTAGACGGCGGTTTTGACGGGTTAGAGTGCATCCGGCATTTGGTAGAAACGGCTCCCGATTATTTAGAATCGGGGGGAGTTTGGCTGGTTGAGATGATGGCGGGACAGGCTGAGGCGGTAGCTGATATGCTGGAAAGTCATGGGAGTTATGGCAAAGTTCAAATATTTTCTGATTTAGCAGGGATCGATCGGTTTGCTTTAGCGTATCGACGTTAGGTTTCAAGAATATGTCGTACTTCTAAAATCTAAAATCTAAAATCTAAAATCTAAAATCTAAAATCTAAAATCTAAAATGGCATGACACAAGTTTCGATCGACTCCCTAGTTCAAGGGGCAATTTCTGGTAATCATATCGTCAGTTTTCCTACAGATACTGTACCCGCTTTGGCTGCGCGTCCCGATCGCTCGGAGTTGATTTTTGCAGCTAAACGTCGCAGTCAAGACAAACCCCTGATTTTGATGGCGGCATCGGCGAGGGCCTTGTGGCCCTACGTGCAGGGAAGTCCAGCAGAGTTAAAGTTGTGGCAGCAAGTAGCCGAATCCTATTGGCCGGGGGCGTTAACTTTGGTACTGCCGGCTTCGCCAAAAGTCCCGGCGGCCATGAATTCGATCGACCCAACTACAATCGGAGTACGAGTGCCTAACTTTCCCCTTGCCCTAAAGATTCTAGAGCAGACAGGCCCTTTGGCTACTACCAGTGCTAATTTATCCGGCCAGCCGCCTCTGGAGTCGGTGGCAGAAATTGAGGCTCAGTTTCCCGAAGTCTTGACATTAGTTCCTTCTGAATTAGCAACAGCGACAACAGCTTCGAGTTTGCCTTCGACTGTGGCTAAATGGACGGGCAGCGAGTGGGAAATATTGCGACAAGGCGCGATCGAGTTAGAATGCTAAAAGCTAAACTCCAAGGCAAAGCAATATGGCGCCGATCGGCTGGAGCAACTTTATATATTTAGGTATGGGACTGGGGCTGGGTTTGGGAAGCAGTTTGATTTGGCGCCTGCGGCAAAAAAGCTCGCAACAGCCCGAACCGGCGCCCAAAGTGGCCCCACCTCCTCAAGAAATTCACTTAGAGAAGTTTGATGCCCTTTCCGAGCAACTTAAGCAAACTCAATTGGCTTATCAGATGGCATCGGAGATGAGCCAATTTAAGGCGGGTTTTTTGGCTCGGACTTCTCACGAGTTGCGATCGCCCCTGAGCACTATGATTGGTACGCTGCAATTAATTCTCTCGGATTTGTGCGACGATCCTGCTGAGGAACGAGAGTTTGTCGAGCAAGCTCACGCCGCGGCACTCAAGCTGGTGAAATTAATAGATGAAATTATCTCTGTTGCTAAAACTGAACACGGCACTGAAAGGATGGATATTGAGCCGATTCAGTTAGCTAAGGTTTTTGACGAGGTTGATGATTTAACTTACTTGCAAGCTGCTAATCGCGGCATTCGTTTGGAGATATTGCCGCCAGATCCGGGGATTTATGTATTGGCAGATTTGCCGAGGTTTAGGCAAGTTTTAGTCAATTTGGTAGATACTGCTGTTGCTCAGATGGAGGAGGGGAGTATTTCTGTTTCGGCCCATGCTTCGCCGGAATCTGGATGCGTTCACATTTGGGTGGACGATCAGCGTTCAGTGAGTGCTTGGAGCGAGTCTTGGGATTTGCTGAAGCACAATTTGGAGTGTGATATTACCAAGAGCAGCGATAATTCTCAGGTGTCTTCTGGAATGAGGTTATTGATGAATCAGACTCTTTTAAGTTTGATGAGCGGAAAGTTGGAGGTTCTGGCTGTGCCTTCTGAGTCCGAAGAGTGCAATTTTAACCGGACTCAGTGTTCTATTCCTTTGGCAACTTTGTGATGAAGGAAGTTCGGCCACGGGCATCTCAATGAAAGCACCCAAGCTAGAAATTTGAGGCAGGAGTCAGGAGGCAGGAGTCAGGAGGAAAGAGGAAGAAGGAAGGAGCCAGAAGAAGTGTTTTTACAAATATGAGATGCTCCCGTTCGGCCACGAGCAATTACGGGATGTAACTGAGATATTGCACCATTGTAAGTAACAGGCTGGACGGCCTGTTCCACAAGAGATGAATTTTATTGTGGAACAGGCCGTCCAGCCTGTTCCTAAAAGGCTAATTGAGAATGGTGCAACATATGAAATGTAACGGAGGTGGGGAAGAGGGCAAAGGATTTAACAGATTTAACCGAGGTGTGGAAGAGGGAAGAGGGAATATGAAACAAGGAAATTATTTATAGGGAGTAAGGTGCGCCGAAGAGCACCCTACATATTATAGATTTTGGTGCCAATCTTGTGAGTATTTAACAATTAGCAGTTAGCAATTCGCCGTTGCTAATTTCTAATTCGAGATTCTCTTCGAGAAGCTGATTTTCAAGTACCATGGTGGTGCTAGCGTTTTGCTGAAAACCGATGCGCTCGTAGAAGCTTTGCTTGTAAGTTGTCATCAGGTAAACTCGCTCTACTCGGCACATCCGAGGGTGACTCAAGACGGTTTGCACTAATTTGCGGCCGAGTCCTGCACCTTGGTAATCCGGGTGAATGGCGACATCCCAGATGGTGGCTCGATAGATGCCATCTGAGGTGGCTCTGGCAAAGCCGATCGCCCGTGAGCCGTCCCACACTGTAACAACTGGTTCGCTGTTGGCGATCGCAATTTCCCAATCTTCTATCTTGCGTTCCCTCGCCCAAAAGGCGGCGGCTTTAAATAGTTCTTGGATCTGTACGATGTCGGCGCGATCGCGACCTATACAAAATTGAATGTGACTGGAATCCCTAGTCGTTGATGTCATGCTCAATCTGCCTTGAAGTTGTATCTCAACTGTGTTACTTTTACTGTTTTACACGAGTGAAAGTTAATTTTGCTTGGGAACGATCAATGGTTGAATTCCCCATTTACAAAACTATTTTTATTCATACATATTTTCTAACTAATTTCGGTGATCGTTAATACTTTTTGGGGTAAATTTTGAAAAAAAGTCTTTGACTCAAAATTCCCAACTTAGAACTCATACCATTTGATATTTGAGATTAGAGATTTTAGATGGGAATGACTGATTTTTAAGGGGTTGGGAGTTTGTCTACAGAGAAACCGGGTTTTTTCATAGCAATACTTCGTTACAACAGAAATGTTGTACCATTGTCAATAAGCTTTTTATGAACAGGCTTTCCGGCCTGTTCCACAAGAAAATTCACTCTTTGTGGAACAGGCCGGAAAGCCTGTTCTTGAGAATGGTACAATATCTCAGTTACAGCCCAGTGAAACGGTAAAAACCCGGTTTCGAGGCGTCGTTTATAGGTAAGCGATAGCTTGTGTCTTGCCTAATTGCTCAAAAATCATCTATCGAGAGAGGTGTTGACTCCACAAGAACACCCGAAGATTGTGCTGTGGAGTCAATTCTTTAATCTCTAATCTCAAATCAAATGAATCAGTTTTGCAGCCAGCGGGCGGCGTCTTTGGCGTGATAAGTCAAAATCAAATCACAACCAGCACGCTTGAATCCTGTCAAAGTTTCCATCACTACTCTTTCTTCATCTATCCAACCGTTGAGGGCGGCGGCTTTCACCATCGCATATTCCCCAGAAACGTTGTAAGCAGCAACTGGCAGGTTAGTTGCTTCCTTCACGCGCCAGATGATGTCCATGTAAGCTAAAGCGGGTTTAACCATGAGCATATCTGCGCCTTCGGCAATGTCGAGAGCAATTTCTTTCAGAGCTTCGCGGCCGTTTCCGGGGTCCATTTGATAGGTGCGTCGATCGCCAAATTGCGGGGCAGACTCTGCTGCATCTCGGAATGGGCCATAATAAGCTGAGGCGTATTTTGCCGCGTAAGACATGATGGGAATATCTTCAAATCCAGCGGAGTCCAATCCTTCGCGAATTGCTCCGACAAAACCGTCCATCATTCCCGAAGGGGCGATAATATCTGCACCGGCTTTAGCTTGAGCAACAGCGGTTTTCTTCAGCAATTCTAGTGTGGGATCGTTCAATACGCGACCGCTTAAATCTCCGACTTCCAAATAGCCACAGTGACCGTGAGTGGTATATTCGCACAGACAAGTATCGACCATGACGATTAAATCTGGTACGGCTTTTTTAACTGCTTCCGTCGCTTTTTGGACGATGCCGCAGTCGTGCCAAGCACCTGTCGCGTCGGTATCTTTGTCTGCGGGAATGCCGAATAAAATAATAGCCGGAATGCCGAGGTCGTAGACTTCTTTTGCTTCTTCTACTATTTTGTCTACCGATAGCTGGAAAACTCCGGGCATCGATGTGACTTCTTTAGCAAAAGCTTCCCCCGGTACGGCAAATAGGGGGTAAATTAAATCGCTGGTTGTCAAGATATTTTCGCGCACCATCCGGCGGAGTTGGGGATGGTTGCGGAGGCGGCGGGGGCGGTGAGTTGGAAACATAATGTTTTTTTTACGGTAGATAAAGCCCTGTTTTCTAGGACTCGTGGCGCTTCTTTAAAAGTCTAGAGCTTATTGTTGGCCGATCGCCCTTTACATAAGTAAACTTCTGTAAAACCCGCGATGTCCTTTGTTCGCAGTCAGGAATGCCAGTCCTTTCTAGCTTTTCTCGTTTGCAGACTCAGGCCTAACTGTGGTTGGATCGGTTGGTACGGATATCTCGCTGGCTTCATACCTATAACCAGGCTGCCCATTCGCGAGGATAGACTGTAAATTATAAATGTATCGAATAGTAACGGTCTTATGTACAAGCAACTAATTTCAAAGATGAAACCGCTTTTGAAATCACTATTTGCGATCGGTCTGGTACTGACGCTAGCCCTCGGTAACGCTGATGGAGCTCTGGCTGCCCGCAGCGGAGGACGCATCGGGGGCGGATCTTTTAGTGCTCCGGCGCGCAGTTACTCGTCTCCTAGTCGCACTTACGCGCCGTCGGGAGGGGGCTACTATCCGGGTGGTGGCTTTGGAGGTGGCTTTGGTTTCCCGTTCTTGCTGCCGTTTTTTGGCTTTGGGGGCGGGTTTGGCGGCCTGTTCTCGATTTTGATTTTTATTTCGATCGCTAATTTCCTCGTCCAAAGCTTCCGCCGCGCCGGGGGCGGAACTGACGAACTCGGCAACAGCGCCGCCACTACCACCGTATCTGTCGCCCGCTTGCAAGTTGGTTTGCTAGCAGAGGCCCGCGGTTTGCAAGCTGAACTCGACGCCCTCGCGCAAAAAGCGGATACCGATACAGCAGCCGGTCGCGCTCAAGTGCTGCAAGAATCTACTCTGGCGCTGTTGCGGCATCCTGAATACTGGGTTTACGCGGGCGCTGAATCTGTGCAAACTCGCTTGGAAGCAGCCGAAGCTAAGTTTAATCAATTTTCTTTGGCAGAACGCAGTAAATTTACTGAAGAAACGCTCTCGAATTATAACAATCAGCTCCGCCAAGCAGGGAGCAGCAATATCCTGCCAGGTTTGCAGGAAAATGGGGCGCTGGTTGCTTCTGATTTGAATTCAGAGCCTGGGGAATTTATTGTGGTGACGGTGATTGTCGGTACTCAAGGTAAATTGCAATTGCCAGCAGTGAAAAACTCTGAAGATTTGCGCCAAGCTTTGCGCCAGATTGGGGGAGTATCGAGCGAGCAGTTGCTGGCGGTTGAGGTGCTGTGGACTCCTCAAGCCAACGGGGACACTCTGACTGCTGACGATATGTTGGCCGGCTATCCTGATTTGCGATCGATTTAGTGAGCAAGACTGGGCGCGGAGCATTGTCTGCCGCGCCCCATCCCGCAGCAAAGCTGGGCGGGTTAACCCAATTGCTTTTGAGACGGGAATTTCGCGGGAGGTTGGGGAGGTCGATCGAATTAAAAAAGATTGTTTAACAAATGCTAGTATTGAGAGATCATGCTTGAGCATGATTTATCTGCTATTGGCAAAGCCTGCCCGATATGGGTTTTGCGAGGAAGTTAGGCAAGATAAAAAAAACTCTATTGAGCGAGGACTGCTTCGGAAGAAGTTGCGATCGCACGCCATCTAAATTTTATATAAAGAAGAAGCGATCGAGAGCTAAAACTTATGGCCGACAGCAGCAGAAAAAAAGCACTTTTTATTTTGAGCCAGTTAAATAATGACGATATCAACTGGATCGTTCAAAAAGGCAAAAAGGAAGTTCTAGATCCGGGGGGGATTTTGATCCATGAAGGGAGGCAGATAGATGCGCTCTACATTGTTTTGAAGGGGAGTTTGAGCGTTTTAATCGAGGCTGAGCGGACTAGAGAACTCGCTAAAATAGCCAGCGGAGAACTGGTGGGAGAAGTCTCTTTCATTGACGCTCGCCCTCCTTTAGCAACGGTAAAGGCAATAGAAGAAACTCACTTGCTGGCAATTCCTAGGCGGCAGTTAGTCATCAAACTTCAAAACGATATGGGCTTTGCTTCCCGGTTTTATTATGGAATTTCACTGTGTCTGGCAGACAGGATGCGCGGTACGATCCGACATATAGAATATGGTCGCAATATTGAATTAGATCAACCAGAATTTGAACGCGAGGATATCAATCCTAACGTTCTGGAAAATTTGGCGCTAGCTGAGGCTAAGTTTAATTGGCTGAGGGAAAATGTTAAAGCTTGAGGAATTTTAAGGGGTTTTTGCGCTGGGTGTGAAAACTGGCCGATTGAGAGGGTAATTGAGAGATGTACGATGTAACTCACATCTTGCACCATTCTGAAGAACAGGCAAGATGCCTGTTCCACAAAAAATGAGTTTTCTTGTGGGGAGTAGGGGTTGGGCATCCTGCCCGCCCAAAAAAGGATTATTGAGATTGGTGCAAGATGTAAGATGTAACATCTCAACTCAAAAAACAGATGTGGAAAACAAAATAGGGGCGGGTTTTACCGGAAATATCGATCGATAATTGCCGGAACTATAAAAACCCGCCTCTGTGCTTTGCAGTAGTTGCAACCTCGCGCGCTGAAACGCAACTACCAACCACACAATCTAGATAATGCCCGGCCCTTTGCCACGGGTGTCTGCATCCATTGTCAGTTTTCCTTCCTCGCCTTTTTTATCTTTGATTTCTGCGAGAATTCGAGCGCGTTCTGCGGCTTCGGCTTCTTCTTTTGCTCTCAAATCGCCCGGTTCGTTGATGTACATTTCCGGTTCGATCGCGTAATTGTTAACTAGACCTTCTTTGTCTACTGTATAACCATCTGTAGTGTGAATGCTTTCGTCATCGGTTTGGTCATCAGTTTTTGCACTTTTCTGCTTCGCTTCGGTGGTTGTGTGCATGAAGTTAGCGCCTTCCCGTTCTTGCCGCGCTGCTGTCTCCGCAGGAGTAATGCCCCTGTCGTAGTGGGGGGCTTCCATATTGGCTTCGATTTGTTCGTCGGCCGGTGTTGATTTGCTAACTTCTTCTTTGGGGGGTATTGGTTGGCGATTAGTCATGATTTATTCCTGAGTTATCTTTTCAAAAAAGGTCTTTGGCTTATGTTTAAATATTAATCCCAAGCTAGCTCATTCACAAACTATCTTTGGTTATAGTTTGCGAAAAATTGCTGTTAGGGAAAATACCTTTATTGCATCTTCCTGAAGACTGACTAAATTGTGTTTTTATTAAAACTTTAACTATCTGCAACTATTTGGCATCTATCTAAAGATAGGGAATTTTCAATTGGGCATCGGGCATCGGGCATTGGTAACTAATGACAACAGTCAACAGACAACTGTCAACTGTCAACTATCAACTATCAACAGACTTTACGATTCTTTAAAGAAGCGGATGATTTCGCGGACGTGGTTGAGAAATTGTCCGTCATCGGTGAGTTGGGCGATCGCACTTTCTGCATCTCTTCTCAGTTTAGTGTGCTCTGCCTGATTTGTCGCTTGCAAAGATTGTAGAGATGCGGATACAGTAGTTAGTTCTCTTCTGATAGCTTCCCGTTCCCGATTTTGGACAGCCACCCACGAATTCGGATTGTCGGAACTTAATTGATCGGTCAAGTCTCTAACTGTAGATTCTAATTGTGCAAAGCGGCTGCGGAGTTCGACAATATCTTCGCGGGGGTGCAAAAATTGGCGGCGGATACTTGTCAGCCGCTGGGCTAAATACTGATAACCTCGGA
Organism: Microcoleus sp. Z1_B2; assembly: GCF_036700325.1. Classification (NCBI taxonomy): domain Bacteria; kingdom Bacillati; phylum Cyanobacteriota; class Cyanophyceae; order Oscillatoriales; family Microcoleaceae; genus Microcoleus; species Microcoleus sp. Z1_B2. Next base: position 36,503 of record NZ_JAUBOQ010000041.1, on the reverse strand, counting down.
TAGCTGGACGCAGTACAGTTAACAGCAGTGCAGCAGCGGAACTGAGATAGCCAATAGCACTAATTCCGGCGGCGGCTAGGGCGTAAAGTGCGATCGCGCTAAACAGGTGAAGTGCGATCGCCACAAAGAGCGATCGGCTAACTAATACAGTAACGTATTGGAGTTGTTCCCGATCGACAGCAATGTTTTTTTTAGTCGATTCTGCGGCTTGCGCTAAAACTTCTTTAGCTTCAAAATGGATATTCCAGGGAACTGTAACTATCAGCAACAGCCATTCAAAAATAGCAATGGCAATTACCCAATCAATAAAACTGCCGGCGGAGACGTGCAGCCATTGCAGAATGGCAAAAACTAGCAGCAAAAATATGCCTGTGGCGGCACCAAAACCTGCGAAAGTGTAATACATAGCGATCGCCTTGGTGGAATGTTGTTTTGATTGTGGGTAGGTGGTTTAGGTATGGAGGAATAAACTGTGACAGTTAAGTGAGCGTCCTATTAATCCCGGTTCATTAGTTATGAGTAACAATGCAGGGCAAGAGTGGCGAAAAACCTGTTTTTTCCCACAAATACTTGCTCTACCTCAATCGTGGAATGTTGTTTTGATTGTGGGTATGTTGTTTAGGTTTGGAGGAATAAGCTGTGACAGTTAAGAAATCGTCCTATTGAACCCAGTTTATTAGTGATTAGTAATACTCTGGGACACAAGGGTTTCCAAACGCCTGGTTTGTTCCAAGAACATACACGGGATTGAACCAATCCATAATAGTTAAAGGAAACGGTTTGTTGGTTTGGGAGCGATTAAAAGGGCGGGTTTTTGAGATTGTCAATTATTGGCAGATATTGTTCGTGAACCCGCCCCTACGGTATTAGGGATAATCGATCGGACATGATATAAGTCCTCAATAATTACTCATTGGCGATTAAGTAGAGCGACACAAACAAACTTGAAAATGTAACAAAATGTAAACAAATCACAACCTTTGGGATTGCTTCATTTCACTGGCAATGACATACTTATGTTTTTCGCAGTTCATCTAGTTAGGATCGCGAATTAAATAACTTACAATTTTAGTTGTTATTGTGGGATGGGCGTCCCGCCCGTCATGAGTGGACGGGCGGGACGCCCATCCCACTTTCAAGAGTGGAAGTTATTTAACTCTCATTCCTTAGTAATCAGGATGAAATCACATTCTCCCCAACTCATACCATTTGAGATTTGAGATTTGAGATGGGGAATAGTTGATTATGTATGGGTTTCCAGCTTGTCTACAGTTGCATTCATTTTTTGAACTGGTATCGCTAACGGCGTTACGCGGTGCTAGTGCTAGAAAAGCAGGAATCTCAAAACGCTCCCCTCTATCTATTTTTATTTTCTAGAGCTGCGAAATCACCTGTGGCTGAGATAAACTGATTTGGAAGTAGAGCGCGCGTTTTGCAAGTTGCCTCTGTGTAACCGAGACACTGATACTGCAACCTGCCCTCAGCCACAGCAAAATAGATGCCTAAATTAACTCTACATTCTCCGATTTCCATTAACAGGGCGTCTAAAATCTAAAATCAAAAGTGAGCAGCAAGGACAAACCAATGGCGAACTCAACTCTTGGCCTAGAACATCAACTTTACGATTATCTGTTATCTATTTCTCTGCGGGAGCCAGATATTCTCGCTTCACTACGGGAAGAAACGGCTAAACATCCTATGGGGATGATGCAGATTGCTCCCGAACAAGGTCAGTTTATGGAGCTCATGGTGCAGCTTATGGGAGCGACCAAAACCTTAGAAATTGGCGTTTTTACTGGTTATAGTGCGCTGTGCGTAGCTTTAGCACTGCCTCCTAACGGTCAAATTATTGCCTGCGATGTCAGCGAGGAATATACTACGATCGCACGACGCTATTGGGAAGCAGCAGGCGTGGCTAATAAGATTTCTTTGCAGTTGGGCCCAGCAATAAATACTCTCGACAAACTAATAGCCGAGGGACAAGCTGGAACCTTTGATTTTGCCTTCATCGACGCCGATAAAGAAAATTATGAGGCTTATTTTGAGCGATCGCTGCAACTTGTACGAAATGGCGGTTTAATTGTAATTGACAATGTTCTGTGGTCTGGACGAGTTGCCGATCCTCAAGTACAAGACGAAAGCACCCTCGCCATTCGTAGTTTCAACGACAAATTGCGTAACGATCCCAGAGTTACTCTCAGTGTTGTCCCCATTGCTGACGGGCTGACTTTGGCCCTGAAGCGCCGTTGGGCTACTCTGATGGAACCTGAACAGAATAATTAAAGAGTTATTTGCGGTTTGTGGTGGATTTCTAAGGATTTATACAAAAGCTATGAAGAAACCCGATTTCTGAGTGAAGCTTCTGAGATAAAACGGATATTTTTTTTCATAAACCCCGTTTATGCGTTCAGAACTGTTTTTATTTGCTGCAAACCGCGAAGAAATAACAATTTAAGAATATTATATCTAAACAACGTAATTAATTGATTTGAGGCGTAACTTCGGGTGTCTAATTTACAACTAAAATTACCAATTCACGAAACTTTTCAGTGTACTGTTCAAGGCGAAGGTTACTGGACGGGGACTTTAGTTGATTTTATCAGATTGGCCGGTTGCCCTGTGCGGTGTCCTTGGTGTGACACAGGCTACGAAAATGGGGGCAAAGGTTTGCCATCGGTGCCGCAGTCGATCGCCCAATTGCTCGCTCAATTGCAGTCTCCGAGGGTGGTCATTACTGGCGGCGAACCTTTTATACACCGGGATTTGCCTGAGTTAGTTGAAGCTTTGTTAGAAGCTGACAAACAGGTGAGTATTGAAACTTCGGGTGCTTGCTGGCAGGATGTTTCCCCGCAGGCTTGGATTACTCTTTCTCCGAAGGAACACGTCAATCCTAAATATCCGGTGCAAGAGCTTTTTTGGACTAGAGCTAATGAAATTAAGTTGGTGGTTAGCACTGGCGAAGAAGTTGCATTTTATCACAAGCATTTGGCAAGTAATGTGAATATTCCGATTTTCTTGCAACCAGAATGGAACTCAAAAAGTTCAGCGATTCCAATTATTTTGGAATTGCTGAAACAAAATCCTAGTTACAGGCTATCTTTGCAAACTCACAAATTTATTGGTGTGCAATAATTTGATATTTTAGCCAGAATTATTCGTCAGGTGGGCGGTGCAGAAGGGGGAGTGCATCGCCCTACAATATGTGGAAATATGTGCTAAAATTAAAGCAGCAATTTATGATAATTTGAACGTAATGGAAACAACTACGGAAACCCTAATGGGAAAAGTTATCACAACCCTAGTAATTACGAATCGGCTGGATGAAGGGAAAGCAGAAGATAATCTGATTCCCATCGAGCAAGTCAGGTCTGTTACTCTAGAAAATGTTTTGGTGGATACGGGCGCGACAACTTTGTGTTTGCCTAAAGATGTCATTGCCCGACTGGGTTTGAAAATCCTCAAGCAAGTGGTTGTTGAGACTGCAACGGGTATTAGTGAGGCGAGGATTTTTCAAGATGCCAAGATTTCTCTGTGCGGCCGCGAAGGGACTTTTGAGTGTTTGGAATTGCCAGAGGGGAAAACTCCACTTTTAGGGGTGATTCCGATGGAAGCGCTGGGAATTGAAGTGGATTTGAAAAATCAAAGATTGAAGGTTTTGCCCGACGGGCCGACGGAAACTTATTTGACAATTCTTTGATATTCTTGAGTTTGGATGCCAGCTATTCGATCGGCAGCGCTAAGATGGTTAAGCACTGTTTTGCACTACTCTCATGTCCCAACGCGCCGAAACCTCAAACAGCCAGCCAAGTGCATCCCGCAACGGGCATAATGTGACGAATTCTCACTCTCACAACCAAAATACGATTCGGGTTCGCGGTGCGAGACAGCACAACCTGAAAAATATCGATCTGGAACTCCCGCGCGATCGCCTGATCGTTTTTACTGGCGTCTCCGGTTCTGGTAAGTCTTCCCTGGCTTTCGATACAATTTTTGCCGAGGGACAGCGCCGCTACGTGGAGTCTCTCAGCGCCTACGCGCGCCAGTTTTTGGGACAGTTGGACAAACCGGATGTGGACGCGATCGAAGGCTTGAGTCCGGCTATTTCGATCGACCAAAAGTCAACTTCTCACAACCCGCGATCGACTGTTGGCACTGTTACAGAAATTTACGATTATCTCAGATTACTCTACGGCAGAGCCGGCGAACCGCACTGTCCGATTTGCGATCGCTGCATTGCGCCGCAGACAATTGATGAAATGTGCGATCGAGTCATGGCACTTCCCGACGGCACTCGCTTTCACCTTCTGGCACCAGTTGTGCGCGGAAAAAAAGGCACTCACCGCAAATTATTGTCGAGTTTAGCTGCGGAAGGATTTATCCGCGTCAAAGTTAACGGAGAAATTTTAGAACTTTCGGAAAATATCGAATTAGATAAAAATCATACGCACAATATCGAGATAGTTGTCGATCGGTTAATTAAAAAACCCGGTTTAGAAGAACGTTTAGTTGATTCTCTGGCAACTTGTTTGCGCCATTCTGAGGGAATTGCGATAGTTGAAGAGTTACCGAGTGATGAAAATTCCGAACCACAGGGGCCGATCGTATTTTCCGAAAACTTTGCTTGTCCCGAACACGGCGCAGTAATGGAAGAACTTTCACCCAGGTTATTTTCTTTTAATTCGCCCTACGGCGCGTGTCCGAACTGCCACGGTTTGGGGAGTTTGCGGACTTTTGCGCCGGAGTTGGTAGTTCCCGATGAGAAAGCACCTCTTTATTGTGCGATCGCGCCTTGGTCAGACAAAGACAATTCCTATTATCTCTCTTTGCTTTGCAGTATTGCTGATACTTGCGGGTTTGATATCGACACTCCTTGGTATCGATTAAAGCCCGAACACCAGCGGGTAATTTTGTACGGCAATGAACAAAAGCGCAGCGGAGAAAGTAAAAAGCGCGACGGCAACACTGATTTTAGGAGAGATTTTAATGGCGTAATTTCCATGTTGCAGCGCCAGTACGACGATACTGGTTCTGATTTGATTAAGCAGAAATTGGAACAGTATCGGGTCGATCGCTCTTGCGAGGTTTGTCACGGCAAACGCTTGAAACCAGAGGCGCTTTCGGTGCGGTTGGGACAGTACGGAATTGTAGATTTAACCAGTATTTCGATTCGCGAATGTCGCGAACGAGTAAATAATTTGGGATTGAGCGATCGGCAATTCCAAATATCCGATTTAGCCCTGAGAGAAATCAAAGCAAGGCTGCAATTTTTGCTCGATGTCGGGTTAGATTACCTGACTTTAGACCGCGCCGCAATGACGCTTTCTGGCGGAGAAGCCCAGCGAATTCGGCTGGCGACTCAAATCGGTTCTGGTTTGACGGGCGTGCTCTACGTTTTGGACGAACCCAGCATCGGACTCCACCAAAGGGACAACTTTCGCCTGCTGCAAACCTTAACAAAATTGCGCGATTTAGGCAATACTTTGATTGTCGTAGAACACGATGAAGAGACCATGCGAGCGGCCGACCATATTGTCGATATCGGGCCCGGTGCCGGCGTGCACGGCGGCAAAATTATCTCGCAAGGAAGTTTAGAAAATTTGCTAGCCGCCGAGGAATCTTTGACTGGTGCTTATTTGTCGGGAAAGCGAGTAATTGAAACCCCTAATGAAAGGAGAAAAGGCAACGGCAAAGCTCTCTCAATCATAAATGCGACGCGCAACAATTTAAAAAATATTGATGTGGAAATTCCCCTCGGAAAACTCGTCTGCGTGACGGGGGTTTCCGGTTCGGGAAAATCAACTTTAATCAATGAATTGTTGTACCCGTCGCTGCAACACTATATCACCAAAAAAGTGCCTTTACCACCCGATATGGACGCCCTAAAAACTAAAGGGGAACGCTCTCTCGATGATGTGGTTGATAAGGTAATTGTCATCGATCAATCTCCCATCGGTCGTACTCCGCGCTCTAATCCCGCTACTTACACGGGAGTCTTTGATGTGATTCGGGATTTGTTTGCCGAAAGCATTGAAGCGAAGGCAAGAGGTTACAAAGCGGGCCAGTTTTCTTTTAACGTGAAAGGGGGAAGGTGCGAAGCTTGTGGCGGCCAGGGCGTGAACGTGATTTCGATGAATTTTCTGCCGGATGTTTACGTGCAGTGTGAGGTTTGCAAGGGTGCACGGTACAACCGAGAAACACTGCAAGTTAAGTACAAAGGCAAGTCGATTTCTGATGTTTTGAACATGACTGTCGAGGAATCTTTGGAAATGTTTAAAAATATTCCCAGGGCGGGCGTCAGACTGCAAACTTTGGTTGATGTGGGTTTGGGTTACATTCAGTTGGGACAGCCGGCGCCGACGCTTTCTGGAGGGGAAGCGCAGCGGGTAAAATTGGCAACGGAACTGTCGCGCCGCGCTACTGGGAAGACGCTTTATTTAATCGATGAACCGACGACTGGTTTGTCGTTTTATGATGTTCACCATTTGTTAAATGTGCTGCAAAGGTTGGTGGATAAGGGTAATTCAATTTTGGTAATCGAACACAATTTAGATGTGATTCGGTGCTGCGATTGGGCGATCGATTTGGGGCCTGAAGGGGGAGATAAGGGCGGCGAAATTATTGTGGCGGGAACGCCGGAGGATGTGGCGGCAAATCAGAGGTCTTATACTGGGAAGTATTTGCGATCGGTTTTGCAGCAGCATCCTTTGGGAGGCTGTAGCCGTTAGTTAATTCTCACTAAAGCACCTAACCTTCGATGAAGGGAAATGCTGATGGGGAGTAAGAAAGATGTAGGCGATCGCCCTCCACCCCAAAACGCTGCGATCGCAACCCCCATAATCGAAAATCAAGGTAAAATCCAAAATTGCGTTAAGAGGCGATAATGGAACCTCTGAGCTACCGCCCCTGAGCTACCTATGGTGGAACTATGAATGCAGTCGAAATCGAAGAAGCAGTTTCCAGGCTCGCTGAAGCGCCCTTTGACTCGGAAGAGTTCCCCTTTGCCTTCCTCGAAGCCTTTGGTAACAAGCCGACGACTCTCAAGCGGCTCAAAAGCAAAAGCGGTGGCTCCAACCAATCGGATCTCGGTGGCTTGCTCCAGCGTAACAATATCCATGTGAAGGTTTGCCCCGAAGGCGAGGTGACAAACACCCTCACGGCGTTGCGGGATAGTGCGGCGACGGCTCGGTATAAGGTTAAGTTTATCCTGGCCACCGATGGCAAAAGTTTTGAGGCGGAAAACCTCGCTGATGGGGAGATAGTCGCTTGCGATTACCCCGACTTTCACAACCATTTCGGTTTTTTCCTGCCCTTGGCGGGCATTACGACAGTCAAGCAGATCCGGGAGAATGCCTTTGATATCAAGGCTACGGGGCGCCTCAACCGCTTGTATGTCGAGCTGCTGAAGGAGAACTCGGAGTGGGACAAGGCCGATCGCCGGGAAGCGTTAAATCACTTCATGGCGCGACTAATCTTCTGTTTTTTTGCGGAAGATACTAATATCTTTCACAGCAATGCCCTCTTCACTGCCACGATCGAACAAATGAGTGCCAGTGATTCCTCGAATACGCACGAGGTGCTGTCGGAGATGTTTCGGGCGATGTGTACGCCACTTAAGGATCGGGAGGCGGCGAAGATTCGCAATTGGGCAGATAGATTCCCCTATGTGAATGGAGGGCTGTTTTCGGGTGGGGTGGCGGTGCCGCGTTTTAGCAAGATTGCCCGATCGTACTTACTTCATGTTGGCAATCTGGACTGGACAAAGATTAATCCCGATATTTTCGGCTCGATGATTCAGGCGGTGGCGGATGATGAGGAGCGGGGTGCGTTGGGGATGCACTATACGAGTGTACCGAATATCCTCAAGGTGTTGAATCCGCTGTTTTTGGATGATTTGCGGGAGCAATTGGAGGCAGCGGGGGAGAATGCCCGCAAGCTGCTGAATTTGCGGCAACGGATAGCGCGAATTCGGGTTTTCGATCCGGCTTGTGGATCGGGGAATTTTCTGGTGATTGCGTATAAGAAGATGAGGGAAATTGAGGCGGAGATTAATCGTCTTCGGGGTGAGCCCGATCGCAAATCTGAGATTCCGCTGACGAATTTTCGGGGAATTGAATTGCGTCACTTTTCCTGTGAGATTGCGCGGTTGGCCTTGATTATTGCCGAGTATCAATGTGATGTGATGTATCGAGGGCCAAAGCTGGCGCTGGCGGAGTTTTTGCCGCTCAAAAATGATAACTGGATTACCTGTGGAAATGCGTTGCGGCTGGATTGGTTGAGTCTTTGTCCGCCGACAGGAACGGGGGTGAAGGTGCAGCGCGAGGATTTGGATTTGTTTGGGGAGATGCGGGAAGTGGCGGAGATTGATTTTGAGAATGAGGGAGGGGAGACTTATATTTGCGGGAATCCACCGTATCTTGGCTCCAAGTGGCAAACCGACGAGCAGAAAGCCGAACTAGGAGCCATTTTGGGTGACCGCACAAAGAGCTGGAAATCTCTTGATTACGTCGCTGGTTGGTTTATGAAGGCGGCGGATTACGGAACGCAAACAAATTCTGCTGCTGCTTTTGTATCTACGAATTCAATCTGTCAGGGGCAACAAGTACCGATCTTATGGCCGCTAATTTTTGAAACCGGACATGAGATCGCCTTTGCTTATACTTCTTTTAAGTGGTCAAATCTAGCCAGTAATAATGCAGGAGTAACAGTCTCGATTATTGGAATTACGAGTGAGTCTGGATCTACACGGCGTTTATTCTCTCTCACTGAAGAAGGAACCCTTGTTGAGCGCAGTGTGGAATACATCAATGCGTATCTTATCGGTGGCTCAAACTCTACTGTTGAACAGATACGAAATCCACTATCAGAGTTATCGCCTATGCTGTTTGGTAATATGCCAAGGGATGATGGGAATTTCATATTAAATGGGGATAAACGAGCAACTTTATTAAAAAATAATCCTGAGCTTAAAAGGTTTATTCGACCCTACCTTGGTTCAGAAGAAATGATACAGGGTAAGCGTAGATGGTGCATTTGGATAGAGGATTCAGATTTAGCCATTGCAAATGAACAACCATATTTGAAAGAAGTCCAAGAAAAAGTTAAACAATTTCGTCTTGCTAGTAGAGCAGAATCTACACGCGATTTTGCTTCACGCTCTTATCGGTTCGTACAAATCGCAGGTACTGCAAGAAATCATTCTCTCGTAGTTGCAAAAGTCTCATCAGAAAGAAGGTACTACATTCCAATAGACTTATTAGATGGTAATGCAATTGCAAGTGATCTTCTATTTGCCCTCTACGATGCCCCACTCTGGAATATGGCACTGATCGCCTCGCGCCTTCACCTAGTCTGGATCGCCACCGTCTGCGGCAAGCTAGAAACCCGATATCGCTACTCCAACACCCTCGGCTGGAACACCTTCCCCGTCCCCACCCTCACCGATCAAAACAAAGCCGACCTCACCCGCTGCGCCGAAGATATCCTGCTAGCGCGAGAGCACTATTTCCCCGCCACGATCGCCGATATGTACGATCGCGATCGCATGGATACCGAATTCCCTCTGGTTAGGGAAGCGCACGATCGCAATGACGAAATTCTGGAACGAATCTACATTGGTCGCCGCTTCAAAAACGACACCGAACGCCTGGAAAAACTGTTTGAATTGTACACCAAAATGACCACCCAGCAAACGCCCCAAAAAAAGTCTGCCAAACGTAAAATCTAGCCATCAAAACCGACAAAGAACAATATGGTTACTCTTGAAAATCTAGAGCAATGGTTGCTCGCTCCCGCTGAAACAGAGAGGCTTGAATTTAAGGAAGCTAAACAGCAATATGACACAACCAAACTTTTGCGTTACTGCATAGCTTTAGCCAATGAGGGTGGTGGTCATCTCGTCTTCGGTGTCACCAATAAACCGCCTCGAAATGTAGTCGGGACGCAAGCGTTTCCATCTGCAACTTCTCTTAATGATATTAAAGCTTTAATAGTTGAGAAGCTGAGATTTCGGGTAGAAGTTACAGAGTTAAACCATTCCAATGGTCGGGTATTGGTTTTTGAAATACCCACCCGTCCCGTAGGGCAAGCATTCACGTTTGAGGGTGCATATTTAATGCGGGCGGGTGAAGATTTGGTGCCAATGACACCCGATATGCTCAAACGCATTTTTGCGGAAGATCAACAGGACTGGTTTTCCCAATGCGCTCGATCGGATGCCAGCCCTGATGATATCATTGCGCTCCTCGATACCCAAACATACTTTGAGCTGCTAGACATACCCTACCCAACCAGTCGCGATGCGGTCTTGGAACGATTGCAGAGTCAAGATTTAATCAAACAAACCTCTCAAGGTTGGACAATCACAAATCTCGCTGCTATTCTTCTGGCGAAAAAGCTGGATGCCTTCTCCTCTGCCTTAGCTCGTAAAGCCCCCCGTGTCGTTATTTATGAGGGGATAAACAAGCTCCAAACCCGCGACGATAAGACAGACAATCGTGGCTATGCAGTTGGCTTTGAAGGCTTAGTCGATTTCGTCCATTCAGCAGCGCCGCAAAATCGATTCATTGAAGAAGTCATGCGGGAAGAAATTAAGATGTTCCCAAAACAGGCACTCAGAGAGTTGATTGCTAATGCTCTAGTGCATCAGGAGTTTCTAGCCACAGGCGCTTCAGTGATGATCGAGATGTATAACGATCGGATTGAAATTTCTAATCCCGGCATCCCACCCATTCAAGTAGAACGCTTTATTGACGAATATCGTTCGCGCAATGAGCAACTTGCCGACCTCATGCGTCGTTTTGGCATTTGCGAAGAAAAGGGTAGTGGTATTGACAAAGTAGTGAGTGCGGCAGAGGTCTTTCAACTACCTGCGCCAGATTTTCGGGTCGGGGAGACACGCACAATATCCATCCTATTCGCTTACCAAGATTTTTCTGACATGAGTAAATCCGATCGAATTCGAGCCTGCTATCAGCATTGCTGCCTGCTATACGTCAGCAACCGACAGATGTCGAACCAGACCCTACGAGAGCGCTTTGGGTTTGACGAGTCAAAGAATGTCTTGGTCTCTCAAGTGATTGGTGCTACCAAGGAAGCGGGGTTAATCAAAGCAGATGACTCTGCTTCTACCTCGACTCGCTATGCTCGTTACCTCCCTTTTTGGGCATGAAAGTGCTTAAACGCAAATCCACATAACGAAGATCCAAAGCTTAAAACCCTGATAAATCAAGGATTTAAGTGCTTAAAAGCAAATGGGAGTCACCCTGAAACCATGCCCCCCAACCTCCGCGCAGACCACGCTACTCCACAGAAGTCGCTGCTAGATCGCATCTACCTCGATCGCCACTTCAAAACGACACCGAACGCCTCGAAAAACTGTTTGAATTGTATACAAAGATGACCAGTCAGCAGGCATCATCGAAAAAATCTGCCAAACCTAAAGGAGGTAAATGAGGAGAAGTGCGATGGCTGCGCCCCGGCTTGCGCCTACGAGCTACCAAAATGACCCGTTAAATACAAAATGTTAAAATCAGACTAGCCTCTTATAGCCAAACGAGCCAATGCTAACCCTAGACCAACTCATTTCAGAAGCAACTGCATTACCAGATGCAGCCAAGGCTATCCTCATTGACAAAATTGTGGAGAGCATGGAAAGACAAATCGATCGAGATATTTTATTAGAAGGCGTGCAGAAAGCTCAAGAACGCATTGCCGAAATTGATAGCGGCGCAGTTCAAACTATTCCCGGAGATATTGCCTTAGCCCAAATACGGCAACTTGCACAGCAATGAAATATGAATTTCACCCAGTAGCCCTGCAAGAATATGCAGAGGCTGTGCAATCTAGACTTGAAGGGTTTTACGAATATCGTCGATTTAACTAACTGGCTTCAGCAAAAGAATTAAAAATTCTCAACTATCTCATAATCAAGCCGACCATATTCCCGCCTAGACTGAATGAAGCGAATTCTTGAGAACATACTAAGTAAATAAGTACATGGACATTAATGCATCTATCATTGACCAACGATTAGCATCAGTCGTTAACGATATTCGTCAAAAGTCCGCCGAAGAATTGCACATCCAAGATGAAGGTAAAATCAAGTCCCTCGCATTTGTATACCTATGTGTTAGAACCATCTTGGATTTAGAAGATGACGACGCTTTCGAGTGCCTGACCGAAGGATCTGGTGACTTTGGCGTAGATGCCATGCACATTTCCGAAGAGTATGATGGTGAATTTACAGTTAGCTTGTTTCAAGCAAAATACAAAAACAAGCTAGCAGGAGATTCTAACTTTCCCCAAGAAGGCATTGAAAGTTTAATCAACGCAATTCAATACTTATTTAATCCAGCAGCTAGACTAGAACATATTAATCAACGACTGCTCGCAAAAGTCGAAGAAGCTCGTAGTTTGATTCGGGATGGTTACATCCCACAGGTTCGGGCATTAGCCTGTAACAATGGCCTAAATTGGAATGCGTCTGCACAGGAAGCTATTGAACGCACTGGCTTCGGCAGTCAAGTTACGTGGGAGCATATTAATCACGAACGCTTGGTCAAAATTCTGCAAGCTTCCAAACCCGTAAAAGATTCTTTGCAACTAAGTGGCAAGGCGATCGTTGAAGATATGGAATTTAGCCGAGTATTAGTTGGCAGAATTTCCGTCACCGAAATCGCAGCACTAATTGAACGACATGGTGAACGATTATTAGAGCGGAATATTCGTCGTTACTTAGGCTTGCAAGGTAATCGCGTCAATGAGGCTATTAGAAACACTTTAACCAGCGATGAGAAGAACAATTTCTACTTTTACAATAATGGGATAACCCTAACTTGTGAAAACTTTTCGTACAACGCTTTGCAAGATGGTAATTATCAGGTGCGTGTCGAAAATTTACAAATTATCAATGGAGGCCAAACCTGTCTGACCATATTCAAAACTTTGCGTGACAACAATTTGCTTCATGAAAATGCCCAAGCTTATGTTCTGCTTCGACTTTATCAATTACCTCATGAAAACGAAAGTTTAGTTCAAAGAATCACTTATGCTACTAATAGTCAAAATCCAGTAGATCTTAAAGATTTACGCGCTAATGACGAACTCCAGCAAAGACTGGAAATAGATATTCAGCAATTAGGATTCAATTACCGCCGGAAGCGTTATGATTCTAGTACCCGTCCGATAGATATTACTTCAGGAGTAGCTGCTGAAGCCATACTATCTGTTTGGCGAGAAAAGCCTCATCAAGCAAAATTCTTCTCGCGCGAGCATTTCGGAAAACTTTATGACGCAATCTTCACCGACCAATTGAGCGGATCGCAAGTTGTAATTGCCGTTCAGCTTTACAGAATTGCAGAAAATCGTCGCAAAAGACCAAATCCTGCCGATCCAGATGTTGTTCGCTATGCTTCATGCTTTATTGCCATGCAGATGGGACGCAAGCTTCTTGCTGATTTGAATATTCAGATGAAAGACATTAGCCATCAGAATTTTCAATCGGCACAGCATCTGATTGAACAAAATAGCGAAGCCTATTTCGATGCCTCAGTACAGGATATTCAACGTGCGCTGCAAGATCTTTATGGCGAACAAGAGATTTCCTTACAGCAGCTATCTGCAACCTTTCGGCGTGGCGATTTAATCAGTAGACTTTGACTTACCAAAATGAATGTCCGATAAGTGCTACCGAACAGCCTGTCAATCGCAAAACCAAAGTTTACCACCCATGAGCAAACCGATCGCGATTCCCTCAGTTTCCGTCACCTACGCCCAGGATGGCACCTCCACCCGCCCCAACGCCCTCGGTATGCGCCCCATGCAAGAACGCGCCTACCAAAAGCGCGGCGAACAATACCTCCTGATCAAATCGCCTCCCGCCTCCGGCAAAAGTCGGGCATTGATGTTCATCGCCTTGGACAAACTAGAGAACCAGAACCTCAAACAAGCCATCATCGTAGTACCAGAAAAGGCGATCGGCTCCAGCTTCCACGATGAGCCGCTGAGTCAGTTTGGCTTTTGGGCCGATTGGCAAGTTGAGCCGAAGTGGAATCTCTGCGACGCACCGGGAAACGACGGCGGCAAAGTGGGCGCGGTGCAGAAGTTTCTAGCCAGCAATGCCAAGATTCTGGTCTGCACTCACGCCACATTCCGCTTTGCCGTGGACAAATTCGGTATCGAAATCTTAGACGATCGCCTAATCGCCATAGACGAATTTCATCATGTTTCGTCCAACCCAGACAACAAGCTGGGCGATCGTGTCCGCCAGCTCATGGCCCGCGACAAAACCCACATCATAGCCATGACCGGCTCCTACTTTCGTGGCGATGCCGAAGCTGTGTTGCACCCCGAAGACGAATCCCGATTCGATACCGTCACCTACACCTACTACGAACAGCTCAACGGCTACCAATACCTGAAGCAACTCGACATCGGCTACTACTTCTACGCGGGCAGCTACACCGACGAAATCGTGCAGGTGCTAAACCCGAAAGAGAAAACCATCCTGCACATTCCCAACGTCAACTCCCGCGAAAGCACCAAGGACAAGATCCGCGAGGTGGAGCACATCATCGAGGAACTGGGCGAATGGCAAGGCACCGATCCCAACACGGGATTTCAACTCGTCAAAACCGCCGACGGCACGATCCTCAAAATCGCCGATCTCGTAGACGACGACCCCACCAAACGGGATAAAGTCGCCACCGCCCTAAAAGACCCCACCCAGAAGAACAATCGCGATCGTGTGGACATCATCATCGCCCTCGGCATGGCGAAAGAGGGCTTCGATTGGATCTGGTGCGAGCACGCCCTGACGATCGGCTACCGCTCCAGTTTGACAGAGATTATTCAGATTATCGGTCGCGCCACCCGCGATGCACCAGGGAAAACCCGCGCTCGGTTCACCAACCTGATTGCCGAGCCGGATGCCGCCGAATCTGCCGTCACCGAGGCAGTGAACGACACGCTCAAAGCCATTGCGGCCAGCCTACTGATGGAGCAGGTGCTCGCGCCGCGCTTCGAGTTCAAACCCAAGCGCCCCGACAATCAACCAACACCGGGTTTCGACTACGGGGAAGATGGTTACAATCCTGGCAAGTGCAACGTAGGCATCAATCCAGAGAGAGGCCTGATTCAAATGGAAATTAAGGGATTAGCCGAACCCAAGAGCCCGGAAGCCGAACGCATCTGCCGCGAAGACTTGACCGAACTGGTGACGGCTTTTGTCCAAGATAAGCCAACGATCGAGCGCGGCCTATTTGATGAAGAACTGGTGCCGGAAGAACTCACCCAAGTTCGCATGGGCAAAATCGTCAAAGAGAAGTTCCCAAATCTAGAAGCGGAAGATCGAGAAGCCGTCCGCCAACACGCGATCGCCGCCCTAACCCTCGTCCAACAAGCTAAAAAAACCATGAACGAAAGTGGTGGGCAGTACGCCACAAATCCTGGTGGTGGGGAAGCAGCGAAAAACACCTCACTCCTCGATGGGGTGAGGAAGTTCGCCCTATCGGTAACAGACCTCGATATGGATCTGATCGATCGCATCAATCCCTTTGGCGAAGCCTATGCCATTCTGGCTAAGTCCATGAGCGAAGAACGGCTGAAGCAGGTGGCAGAAGTCATTGCGGCTAAGCGAGTAACCCTTAGCGTGGAAGAAGCGCGGGAATTAGCCAAACGGGCGCTGCGGTTCAAGCAAGAAAAAGGCAGGTTGCCCTCTCTCACAGCAGTCGATCCCTGGGAAAAACGGATGGCAGAAGGAGTTGCCTTCCTGCAACGCAAAGTGAAGGAGGAAACTAATGCCTAAGTACACCACCGATGATGATTTGGAATTGCTCGGTGAATTGGGCATGGACATGACCCCCGAACCCTCCGGCCAGCGTTCTGCCAGAGAAGAGCGGATCGTCGCAGGCTTTGAGGAGATCGAGCGGTTTGTGGAAGAATATGGCAGACTGCCCCAGCATGGGGAAGATCGCGATATCTTCGAGCGGCTTTATGCAGTACGGCTCGATCGCCTGCGAGAATCGGAGGAATGTCGTGCAGTCTTGGAACCCCTAGACTCACGCAGACTGTTAGATGCTGAGACTGATGCCAGCCCGATCACAGAAAGCAATCTGACAGATGAAGCACTGCTGGCCTCCCTGGGAGTCGATGCAGCCTCAGAGAACGACGTTACCCAGCTTACTCATGTGCGATCGCGCAGCGAAATCAAAGCAGCCGAGGAAATCGCCCAACGTACTCCCTGTCAGGACTTTGATGAATTCAAACCCATCTTTGACAAAGTGCAACGGCAATTGCAGTCGGGGGAACGGCAAACCATCAAATATCAAGACTATGCAGCCGTCAAGGAAGGTGATTTGTTCATCCTTGATGGGCAGAAGGTGATGGTGGTCGATATGGGTGAGCCGTTTGTCAGCGACTATGGTCGATCGGACTGCCGGTTGAGGGTGGTTTATGACAATGCCACCGAGAGCGATTTGCTGTTGCGATCGCTCCAGCGTGCTTTAAATAAAGACAAGGCCAGCCGCCGCATCACCACCCCAGATTTCGGCCCCCTATTTTCTCACATTGAAGCAGCAGACGACTTACCAACTGGGTACATTTACGTGCTCAGGAGCCAATCGGATCACCCCTTCATTGCGGAGAATCGGTCTATTATTCACAAGATCGGCGTCACCGGAGGAGACGTAAAAAGCCGAATTGCCAACGCCAAGAAAGACCCCACCTATCTACTAGCAGATGTGGAAATCGTCGCAAAATTCAAACTGGCAAATATGAACCGGAAGCGACTTGAGGCACTCCTTCAGAAGTTCTTCGCCAGTGCTCGATTGGATTTGGAATTACAGGATCGCTTCGGTATACCAGTGCAGCCAAGGGAGTGGTTCCTCGTTCCACTAGAAGTCATTGAGGAGGCGATCGAAAAAATCAAGGAAGGAACCCTCGATCAATTCCGGTACGATCGGGAGACAGCAAGTCTTACTCGATCGTAATGCTATCTAAGGGGAATACGTCCAATTAGAACCCAAACTAAAAATGGCAAAGGATCTCTTCCACAACAGGGTCAAAATCGCCCTACAAAAAGATGGCTGGAAGATTACCCACGATCCCTACCAGTTACGCTATGGTGTTGCTGATGTCTACATCGATCTTGCAGCCGAAGAAGCGATCGCCGCTGAAAAAGAAGGACGTAAAATAGCTGTAGAAGTCAAAAGTTTCGTAGGTGGCTCCACCATTTCTGAATTCCACACTGCCCTCGGTCAATTCCTCAACTATCGCGTTGCCCTCGAAGTCTCTAGCGAACCCGAACGTATACTCTATCTGGCAGTGCCCACCGATACCTACCAAATGTTTCTCAGGTTTGAACCCGCAAAAACTGTCATCGAACGTTATGAAATTCGACTAATTGTTTATAATCCAACTCGTGAGGCGATCGACCAATGGATAGACTAAACGAATACCGCAAAATTGTTTGTGACTTTCTCGAAGACTTTTCTAAAAATGACGCAAATGCTCAGCTAATATTCGATTTCGCCCGCGATCGATACCTCGTTATGCACAACGAATGGCGCGACGAATATCGCATCTATGGCTGTGCCATGCAGCTCGATATCATCGAAAATCAAATCTGGATTCAACACAACAGTACCGAAATCTATATCGATCGAGAACTGATTCAACGCGGCGTGTCTCCTCAAGATATCATTCTTGGGTTTCGCTCCCCCAGCATCCGAAAACTCCTTGCCACCAACTATTCCTAGAGACCAAGGTTTGGAACAGTTAGATGGATAAGTAGTTAGACAGAATTAATTACACAAAATAGAATCTGAAATTCTCTTCCCGTAAGCTTTGCAACATTATATATGTGTAAATATTTCTGTCTCGGTTTTCGCATATATATTTTATGCTCGATACCCCAACTGTCACCAAGCAGAATCTGGGATTAAATATTAACTATCTTGAATTGTGGGAGACATTGCCATATTTTGTGCTTGTTGCTGCATGAATTCAATGTCCGATCGCGACCAAGTGCGGGGCCCGCTGCACTGATGAGCAATTAACAGCCCCCACAGTCCTTTGTTTGTTAAAATTGGCACGACTAAATTGGCGCGAACTTTCAGGCTAAGCAGAAAATCTCGGTGACATGGGTTAATTGGTTCTACTTCAATATCTGCAATTGCTTTAACTCTGCCCGCTTCGTACAAAGCAGCGTATTCGCCGCTAAAACATTCGTCTGGCCCCGTTGAACCCAAGATTGAGAGTTCGATCGCACTTAACATCTCGTAAGTCACTCGACCTTGCCACTGTTTGTAAAAATGATAAAGCACCGCGCGATCGCTCTGCAAAACTTCTCGAATGTCGTAGAGGGATTTTTCAACTAATACATCGCGCTTTAGACGATCTGTCAAGCGGTTAACAATGTTTTGCAGGCGATCGCCCGACATAGTATTAACTCCTTTAGTTCCTAGTACACTCGCCCGATCTTAATTATTGAACTGGCGCTATCAACAAAACTCAATTTCTTGCGCTTCGAGATTTTCGCGCGCTCTAAAATGAGTAATTTTTGGCTTAACAGTTGTCTGGATGCCAGCAACATTATACTATTATTTTGACAGAGATAGCAATCTTTTTGGGAAACGGGCAATGGCGTCGGGCCCCGCAAGCTACGGCTTTTTTTCGCGAAGAACCACCGATGGGACGCCTGTTCCACAAATGAAGAGAAAAGGAAGAGTTTACAAGTGCTGGGAGAATTGCTAGATCGGCCTAAAGTTGGTTCCTCTTAAAGAGAGGAACTGCTAGGCTATCTCGATAGCTAGAGGAAGCATCAAATATGTCTGTGCTAGAAGGAAGCTGCTTGGAAACACGAATTTATCGCTACGAACGGCATTAAACTGCACTATGTCACTCAAGGTTCTGGGCCGCTGATGCTGATGCTGCACGGATTTCCTGAATTTTGGTATTCTTGGCGGCATCAAATCCCAGAATTTGCATCAGATTATAAAGTTGTCGCTGTGGATCTCAGGGGTTACAACGACAGCGACAAACCTCGCGATCGATCTGCTTACGTTATGGCAGAGTTTGTGCAAGATGTCAAGGGCATTATTCAGGGTTTGGGATACGAAAGTTGCGTCTTAGTTGGTCACGACTGGGGAGGCGCGATCGCCTGGAATTTTGCTTATGCTTATCCCGAAATGGTGGATAAATTAATTGTGATGAATCTACCGCATCCGGCCAAGTTTGCTGAAGGGTTACGCACTCCCCAACAATTGCTGAAAAGTTGGTACATCTTTTTATTTCAGTTGCCAGTTTTGCCGGAGTTGTTAATTCAGTGGGACGACTATCAAGCAATTTCGGCTGCTTTGGAAGGTATGGCAGTTGACAAAAGCACCTTTAGTCCCTCAGATATCGAAGCTTACAAAGATGCCGCTGCCAAACGGGGCGCTCTGACTGCTACTATCAATTATTACCGCAATATTGCTCGCGGATTTCTCGATCGCCAGAATTGGAGCGTGCTGGAAGTTCCGACGCTGATGATTTGGGGAGAAAAAGATGCGGCCCTCGGCAAAGAGTTAACCTATGGAACCGCAGATTACGTGCGGGATTTTCAGATTCATTACATTCCTAATTGCAGCCACTGGGTGCAGCAGGAACAGCCGCAGTTAGTGAATCGGTACATGAGAGATTTTTTGGCAAGCAAAGCTGTTTGAGCTGATATTTGGCACTATTTTCTCCGGCCGCACTTTTTTGTAATTTCTAGTGTTGGAGGCGCTCTGACGATCGTAAACCGGGTTTTTTACCGAGATTGAAAATCTTAATTAAGTATTTTCGTAAAAAACCCGGTAACAAGTGAGTCTCGACGTTCACCGACTGCTGATTCCCTCCGTCGTGCGCCCGCTCATTTCCCAGGGCTGAATGCGGTAAATTGCGATGGTCTCCGCACGCCCTTGCGAGTCAATCCAGGTGCGATTGATGGCGGGCGAAAGTTTGGGGTTGTGTTCTTTGACCAATTCCATCGCGCGATCGATGTCTTCCTGCTGCGTAAGGCGTTCTGCTCGCCCGTTCACGACAACGCTGCGCCAGTGTTCCATATCGCGGACTTCTTCCACTTGCAAGCAGACTTCTGGATTGCCGTCGATATACTTCGTTTTCATCCCGACTGTTGTGAAAATGTATATGTCCGAATCTTGGAGATAATAGTGCATTGGCACAACGTAGGGAAGCCCTTCAAATACACAGCCGAGGTGTCCGTGTCCTACTTGCTGCAAAAGTTCTTGTATTTCTTTTGAACTCATTTCATCAATATCTAACATTTTTATGCTCCTTTAAGACTTACTCTAGAGAAATCCATCGATGTTTTAGGTTGCTTCACGAGTGGGGCTTTGGGTCTAATTATTGCATTTTTGATGCGCCTGTTTTGTAGCTATAAACAAGTATAGAAGTTCTCCGAGCATAACCTAGGTTGGTCACCAATATCATCTACCTTTAGACCGATATATTTTTTGTGGGGAAAATTGTAGGATTTGGGAAATAAACCCTCGGCAATTGCTGAGGGTTTAATGTTTTTATTAAATGGCGATCGTCTAATTAATTAATAAAAGCGTTTTTTCCTAACGGGACTTAAACAAATTTTCAGCCCAGATCAAGCCCAAACTCACTTTATCTGCAGCTTGGGCGTCCATGTTTTGTTGTTACCCGCGAACAAAAGGCGATCGTCCCTTGGAATGCTCTGACCTATCTTTTTTAACACAAGTCGATCAAATATGAGGCCTGGCTGGCTTTCCGGCGGCGTTGTCACCCCGCCAGATATTTAACGCAATTTATAGGGTTAATTGTTATACCCAAATATTTTACTGTGGTTGTTCGAGGTGAACCTTCACTTTTGACTGCTACCTGTGCTATTTTACTTTATGTGTTAATTCGGGAAATTGGTATAGTTAATGCTTTTTTATTACAATAGCTAACAAACTCGATCGCCCGTTAAGTTAGATTAGCGATGGGTATATTTACCTCGAACATAAAATAACCTAAATTAGTAGTTAATAATCACGTGTTATCAAAAACTAGAATTCTGATTTTTTTTCTAGGTGTTTTAATTGCCATCAGCCTAGGGTTGTTCATCGGAATGACAACTTTTGCTCAAAACATCGAAACAATTAAAATTTCCGGCACTGCTGCGGGTGTCAGCACTCGCTACATCGGTGCAGTCGAAGGCAATATCAATTTCGACATCAAAGATTTGCAAGATTTGGGAATTAATACCTACCGCATTTACGGGGGTATGTCTCGATGGGAAGCTGAAGATGATGATGGTAAATACGGTTGGCCATCTATTGACGAAATTAAGACAAATCCCAATATAATTAATTGGGCACATTGGGATCAGATGATGACTAATCCGCCCCAGGGTAGCGATTATTGGTGGTCGGGACGACCAGGTAGGGTTTGGCAAGGCAATGCCAGGACTATTTTTAATAGTCTCAAACAAGCAAATATTCGCCCGGTTGTGAGTATTCGTAATGTTGATAATAACTGGAATCCCAGTTGGGCACTGCAACTGAATCCGCCGCGCACAGGAGAAGATTGGAACGAGTGGTGGGAACACGTTTTTGCTACGGTTTATTGGCTGAATGTTCGCAATGATTACCGCGTTGATGATTGGGAAATTCACAACGAACCGGACAATCGCGATCAGGGTTGGGGCGGGACTAGGGCTGACTATTTTGAATTGGTTAAGGTGGCAAAAGATGCGATCGACTTTGTTTATAAAACTTATTTGCCTTCGCGCACTTACCGCATCCACGGCCCGAAAACCATAGGCGGCAGCAATTGGCCGGCTAGTGCTTTGCAGGAAATACCGAATTATTTCGATACAGTCAATGTCCACAACTACGATGCAGATATTTCTAGCTACACCCGCAAAGTGCGCGGCTGGATGAACGGTACTGTCCGCGCTAACTCGCAGCTTTGGGTAGGAGAATGGGGAACTTACAACATGAGCTACGGTGATTTATCTTTAGCTTTAAATTTGATTAAGAATTTGATTCGAGGTTCTCAACCGGGGGATAATTATATTGACGGCAGTCACATATTCTGTTTGTACGACTGGGGCAAGCCCGCAGGGGCGGAAGGTTTGCTAGGGGACGGGGGAAAACGGCGCGCAGGCTACTATGCTTTACGGATGGGAATTAGGGCTTTGCAGGGCGGGAAAGCTACCTTTTTTCCTATCACTAATAGTTCGGATTTAATGGCAGTTGCAACTCTTGATGCTAGCAAGAATGTTTACTTGCTGGTTGTCAATGACCGAGCAACATCTTACACTGTTAATGCTGATATTTCGGAGCTGATAAAAACTGGTAATGGCACGGTGCGGGAGTTCAGTTCTAAAACAATGGATGAGGTTGTTGGTAGCTTAAGGCTCAAGGGTGGCAATGCGAGTTTTACACTGGCAGGGAACAGCGCTATTCTCATCAAGTTCGATCGCCAGAATTGAAGCTCAAATCCTCTGGGCCATAATTGGGATAAGATAGAATTAGTTATGCTCAAAATTATTTATTTTCTGCCTGCTTGGCCTTGGAACCCTGGAACCCTCGAACCCTCGAACCCCCAATTGCACAGTTGCAATACCTAAATGTCATGTTGTGATTCCCCTCCTGTCGCTGGTAAATTGGTAGGGTGCAGGTATCTGGCCTCAAACAGAATGTGAGCGAGAGTTCCGTTGAGGGGCAGAAAGTAGGGTGCAGTCTAGACAATCGCAGAAATTCTTGCTCGTAAACCCGCAGCAGTTAGGCTAGGCGAGGAATTACCCGCC
This sequence comes from Microcoleus sp. Z1_B2, assembly GCF_036700325.1. Lineage (NCBI taxonomy): Bacteria > Bacillati > Cyanobacteriota > Cyanophyceae > Oscillatoriales > Microcoleaceae > Microcoleus > Microcoleus sp. Z1_B2. The sequence goes on along the minus strand of NZ_JAUBOQ010000041.1, from coordinate 13,702 downwards.
CGCCTTCATGTCCGCCCTCTGGCAGATAGCATTGGTTCTGGAAGTCAGAAGCCGTCAATTATCAGGATATGGCACGGAATTAATTTTAAATGCCAAGATGCTGGAAGTATGGGTGAGTTGAATCGTACAGAAACTTTGAGCGCGCTTGGAAATCTCGCGGGTAAAGCCTCTCAATCAACCTGCTGCTCGCGATCGGCTTTTTCCAACAAATATCACTTTTATGCCCCCTGATGTTTATTCCCTCCCTCAGTCAGGTCATCAACCGCAATCCCCTCACCGTCACCCCTGAGACGCCCGTAGAAAAGGCGATCGAGCTGATGAGTAGCACAGGAGCCAGTTACGTCCTCGTGGTAGAACCGCGCGGGAATTATCAACTCGGAAATCCCACGAACGGGACTTCCCCACAATCGCGGGAACAGTCGGGTTTCTACAACGGTGTACCGCGTGCGCTACACGCAGGAGGCAACGGGCGGCCTCTCAACGGCTCAAAAGCTCCCTATCCTAGCAGCCAGACAGTGCTGGGGATTTTTACAGCGCGAGATATCGTACAGCTAAATTCGATCGGCGCTGCTTTGAGGGGATTTGCGATCGAGCAAATCATGATCAGAACCGTAACTGTAGCCAGAGAATCGGAAATTCCCGACTTTTTTGCCTTAGCCAATCTGCTGGATAAAAATCAGATCAGCCATTTGCCCGTCGTCAGCGAGGCTGAAGAACTTGTCGGTTTAATTAGCTCTCAAAGCTTGGTGCAAGTGTTGCAGGAAATTGGGGAATCGACACCAAAAGCAATTAGCAGCGCTTCGCTACCTGCGGCTTTCGCGTTCCCTCCGCCGCTGCCAATTGTGCATCAAAAATTAGAGCTGCCCGCAAGTTTAATTAAACTTTATCAAATCCCTCAAATAGCAGCTTCACGAATAATTCACGCTCCTTCTAATTCTTCGGTTCGCTACTTGGCGCAACTGATGTTTAGACACAATGTTAGTTATGTATTAATCACTGAAACCCCCGATCAACACTCGACTGGTGCTGCTCACAATTCCAAATTTACAAATCCCAACATTCACAAACTGGTTGGGGTGGTAAGTTCGCGGGATATCGTGCAGTTGCAGGCCCTGGGAAGAGACTCTAACAAAATTAAAGCGGGAGCAATTTGCAGCAGTTCGCCGCCACTGGTGCGATCGCACTCTAGCCTCGAAGCAGCCGTGGCGCTGCTGCAAAAACACTACTGCCAGTTGCCTTTATTAGTCATCAACGAAACAAATCACCCGATCGGGATTATTAATCCTAAAACTATCCTTTTACAAGCGCTGGATTCCAAATCTCTGCATTCTGGCTTAATTGCTTTGCAGCGCCAGCTAGAATCTAGCAACGCTCAATACAAAAAACTCTCAGCAGAAATACAGCGGACAGCAGCAAATAGCCACGAGATGGCTGAAATTTCTCACCACAGTTTCGTAGAGCGGCCAAATCTCCCCCCTGCAGTCAACAATCAGGGGATTTGGGACTGGAATCTCGAAACAGATGAGTTTTTTTATTCGGCGCGGTGGCAAGAAATGCTGGGCTACCAAGAAGGGGAAATCTCGAATCGCCGATCGGAATGGTGGAGTCGCATCCACCGAGATGATATTGACTCGGTAAAGGCAGCTTTAGAAGAACACTTCGCCCAAAAGACACCGGATTTTGCAGCCGAATATCGGATGTACTGTAAAGACGGCAGCACTGTCTGGGTGCTGAACCGAGGTCAAGTTTTACGCAGCGCTACTGGCAAACCGCTGCGGGTAGTAGGAACTCATACAGATATTACTCTAAACAAGCAGTTTGAAGTCAAAAACCGCGAGCACGATCGAGAACAATTCCATCTATTTGACTCTTTGAAAGCAACAGTAATTTTCCACATAGATGCGGCGGGGGTTTGGAAATTCCTCAACCGCGCTTGGACGGAAATTACTAATTATGCGGTTTCCGAAAGTTTGCAAACTAATTTTTTAGAGTGGGTGCATCCAGATGAGCGCGAGCAATGTGCAAATTTATTGGAGTCTTTGCTGTCCGGGAAGTCGGAATTTGAACGGCGAGAACTGCGATTTAAGTCCAAGTCGGTTTCGGAAAAAAACTCCTTGGGAATTCACAGTAATTCCGGCTTTGTTTCCGTAGAATTATTTGCCCAAGTCCGCCGGAATTCGCAAGGCGAAATAGCGGGAATTTTCGGGACTTTGCACGATGTCTGCAACCGCCTCGAAGGAGTTGAGGAACTGCGGGAAAGTGAGCGGGCAATTCGATCGCTCTACGAGGTAATGGTGAGCTCGGAAGGCTCTTTTGACGATCGAACGATCCGGTTGCTGGCGATGGGCTGTAGTCAGTTTGGGATGGATATCGGGCTGTTGGGCAGGGTTTTGGGCGATCGCTACGAAGTGATTTCGGCTTATGTACCGGAAGATTTTCCCTTTGGATTTGCTAAAGGAGACGGTTTTGCTTTGAGCAGAACCTTTGAGCGAGAGGTTTTGCGATCGAGCGAACCTATTTCTGTCGAATCAGCCGGCACTACTCAGTGGCGCAACCACCCCGCTTACAGCGTCCGCAAGTTGGAGGCTTTTGTGGGGACGAGGGTAATAGTGCAAGGGCGAATTTATGGCACTTTGAGCTTTACTTCTCGCACCACTAAATCTCCTTTTAAACCGCTGAATTTTGAAATTTTAAAGTTGATGGGCAATTACATCGGCGCAGAAATTGCCCGCGAAGAGCGAGAGCGAACTTTGCAACGTCAGTACCAGCGCGTTTTACTACTCAAACAAATTACTCAAAAAGTGCGATCGACTTTAGACACTCAAGAAATTTTTCAAACTACCGCCACCCAAATCGGCCGCGTATTTGGTGTCAATCGCTGTACAATTCACACCTATCTTTCGGAACCTTATCCCCACCTTCCTTGCGTCGCGGAATACTTAGAACCCGGTCACGAATCGGCTTTAGATTTAGAACTTTCTGTCACTTATAACCCCTACACAGAAAAACTTCTCGCTGAAGATATAGCCCTGGCATCTCCCGATGTGTTTGCCGATCCTTTGCTGGAATCTTCGGGGCCGATGTGCCGCCGCATCGGATTAAAATCTATGTTGGCTGTTCGCACTTCCTATCAAGGAGAACCGAATGGAATTATTACTTTGCACCAGTGCGATGCAACTCGCCAGTGGAATCCAGACGAAATTGAACTGTTAGAAGATGTTGCCGCTCAAGTTGGCATTACCTTAGCTCAAGCACAACTTTTAGAAACCGAAGTTCAGCGACAGCGACAGTTAGCAGAGCAAAATGAAGCTTTGGATCAAGCACGACAAGCGGCGGAAGTTGCTAATAGAGCTAAGAGCGAATTTTTAGCAACGATGAGTCACGAAATCCGCACTCCGATGAATGCGGTCATCGGGATGACGGGCTTGCTGCTGGATATGGAACTAACTCCAGAACAGCGGGATTTTGTGGAGACAATTCGTACCAGCGGCGATGCTTTGCTGACTATTATTAACGATATTCTCGACTTTTCCAAGATTGAATCTGGAAAATTGGATTTGGAACGCAGCCCCTTCGAGCTGCAAAACTGTATAGAAGAATCTCTAGAATTACTGGCTCCTAGAGCCTCAGAAAAAGGTTTAGAGTTGGCTTATTTTATTGATGATTCTGTGCCAAAAAACATTTTAGGAGATGTCACGAGACTGCGCCAAATTTTGGTAAATTTGCTGGGCAATGCAGTTAAGTTTACAGAATCTGGAGAAATTGTGGTGTGCTGTACGGCTAGGCAAATTGAACCGGTAGCTGCTAAGAGTTCGCCGGAAAAAATTAATATTCTAGATCCACAACCGCTAGCAATTAACCAGGGAGAGTTGGCACGTAGCAAACAATACGAGATTCAATTTGCTGTCCAAGATACGGGAATTGGTATTCCGCCAGACCGGATGGATCGCCTGTTTAAAGCTTTTTCGCAGGTGGATGCTTCGACAACACGACATTACGGCGGGACGGGTTTGGGACTGGCTATCAGCCAGCGTTTGAGCGATATGATGGGCGGTACAATGTGGGTTGTCAGCCAGGTTGATCCCCGAAGTTCTAAGTCTCAACCGGGAGTTTCTGCCGGACAAAGTATCGCTGGAAGGTCGCCAGAAGAATTTACTCCGCCCTTGATATCGGGTTCGGGTTCGATTTTTTATTTCACGGTGACTGCTGAAGCGAATGACATCCGGGCTGAGGAAAAAAGACCGGAATTTGCCGCTGGTAAGCGCTTGTTAATTGTTGAGCATCATGCCATTAACCGGCAAGTTTTGATCCGGCAGGCAGAGTCTTGGGGAATGATACCCGTGGCTGTAACTTCGGGTGCTGAGGCTTTGGAAATCATCAAAGGAAACTCGCCGCTCGATTTAGCTATTTTGGCGATGAATCTACCAGATATGGACGGTGTGGCTTTGGCTGTGGAGATTCGGAAATTTGAGCAGAGCAATTTGTCTGGCGACGACGGCTTAAATCCGAATGTCATCGTTAAAAACCCTCGCAAAATAGCACTACCTTTGGTACTGTTTACTTATTTAAGTAAGGCGGAAGTTTGGAAAAAACTTGAAACTACAGAAGTACATTTTTCGGCTTTTTTAACTAAGCCTTTAAAACAGTCCCAGTTTTATAATGTGTTGCTGCAAGTTTTTGGATATGTTACTGGCAGAAGCGGCAGGGGAGAAGTTTCAAATGTGGTGACTTTGACTTCGGGATTGAAGTATTTTGAAAATTCTCAAGAACAACACCGCGCGCAGCGGACGCCTGCTGTTTTGAGGCAGGTTGCGACGAATTCTGCCGGACAGGATGGAGCTAATTCTAGTCAGATTCGGATCTTGCTGGCGGAGGACAATGTGGTGAATCAAAAAGTGGCTACGCATTTACTCGACAGGATAGGATATCGGGCTGATATTGCGGCTAATGGGTTGGAGGTTTTGGAGGCGCTGAAGCGGCAATCTTACGATGTTGTGCTGATGGATGTGCAGATGCCGAATATGGATGGGTTGGAAGCGACGCGCCGCATTTGTCAGGAATGGCCTGCTAACAAGAAGCCGAGAATTATTGCGATGACTGCTAATGCGATGCAGGGCGATCGCGAAAAGTGTCTGGAAGCAGGTATGGACGATTATATTACTAAGCCGGTACGCCGGGAAGAGTTGGCGATCGCCTTGAGCAAGTGCTCACCTCTGATTCGGGATGAATTGGATGCGGTAACAGAGGAAAACAATCAAGATATTTCTGATGACATTGACAGTGATGCTGCGGCATCTTCGAGCGTTCAACCGGGAGCCGATTCGCCGATTGATTTTCATATTTTGCAAAATCTCCGCGAGCTAGACGATGATGAAGATCCGGATTTTTTGGGGGAGCTGATCAAGATATATTTGGTAGACGCACCGCAACATTTAGAAACTATTAAGGAGGCTATTTTTCTCGGCGATGCTGATAGTTTGAAGCTGGCTTCTCACACGCTGAAGTCGAGCAGCGCCAATTTAGGAGCGGTGTCTTTTTCTGCTGTTTGCAAGGAGTTGGAATATATGGGTCGCTTGGCGGTTGAGTCGGGAGGGGAACAGGTTTTTGATGTGAGTACGGCGCGCGATCGCCTGTTGGAAGCCCAAGCGGAGTGGGAAAAGGTGCGGGCGGCTTTTGAGACGGAATTGGAAACGGGGAAGTTGCGATCGCAAATAGGGTAATTGCTAATTGGTAATTGGTAATTGCTGTTACCGATTACCCATTACCGATTACCAGAATAGTTATTTAACTTTCACCTAAATAGGCTTTGCGAACAGTTTCATTTGACTGCAAATCGCTAGCAGTACCGGCGACTACAACCTGACCGGTTTGGATGACATAGCCGCGGTGGGCTACACTTAAAGCCATACGGGCGTTTTGTTCCACCAGCAAAATAGTTGTTCCTTCAGCATTAATATCGCGGACGATCGCAAAAATTTGACTGACTAACATCGGTGCCAATCCCATACTCGGCTCGTCCAATAATAACAAGCGGGGGCGCGACATCAAAGCCCGGGCGATCGCCAACATTTGCTGTTCCCCGCCGCTGAGAGTTCCCCCTTTTTGACTAATTCTTTCTCGCAAACGAGGAAATAAATTTAATGCTTTTTCCATATCGGACTTGATACCTAGAGTATCGTTGCGGAGATAAGCACCCATTTCCAGGTTTTCTTGCACCGTCATTCGCGGAAAAATCAACCGCCCTTCGGGACTTTGAGAAATCCCCAAACGGACGATCGCCTCTGTAGATAGTGCTTCTAAAGGCTTTCCCTCAAATAATACAGTGCCGATTCGCGGGCGCAGCAGTCCTTGAATCGTGCGGAGAGTGGTCGTTTTCCCCGCCCCGTTGCTGCCGATTAATGTCACAACTTCTCCCTGCGAGACTGTTAGCGATACCCCTTTGAGAGCGTGGATATTTCCGTAGTAGGTGTGAATGTTTTTAATTTCTAGCATGATTACTCTTTCTGCTTTGTGCCTTTTTATATTATCCCGACTAATTATAAAATTTTATTGCATTTATTTAAAATCAAGCTTTTTTAGAGTAAACAGTAATTTTACTTAGATCAAGACCCGCCCTAGCTCCCATAGAATCTATTTTTAGTAGCTGTGGCGACCAACTTTACATAATTTTTACTTAAACACAAGATTTCTTGACAGTAGCTTTACAAAAATCTCTAAGTATATAGCTAGTATTGATACGTAAGCGCAACCAACCGCTACAAGTTACCAATAACAGCACTTAAAATGTTTCAAATTTAAGGAAATTTACCATGAAATTCAATCACTGTAGCGGAACGATCGCATTTTTATTAGCAACTCCTTTAGTAACCAGCTTGAGTGTAGGTATTGCGCCCAGCCGTGCTGCCACAATAGCCGGTTCTGCCGCAGCAGTAACGATTAACAACTTCCGTCACACCCCGACTGAGACAGGTACATCTACTAACACTAAAACTCAGACAATAGCTAACAGCGGTGCAGCCATTAGCCAAGCAAAAGCTGAGGCATTTTTTATATCTAACTGTCACGAATTGCTGGCAACAAATCTCTCGCAAAGTGAAGTCATAGGCAGCGGGACTAACTATTTCGGTGTAGCCCAAAGTCAAGCAGCAGTGCTCGGCGACTTCTCTATTAATGCGAGAGAAACTTTTTCCTTCACGGTTCAGACTATTTTACATCTTTTTACATCTGTTAGTAATCCCCAATCAGAACGGGCTAGCGCCCTAGGCAGTATATCTTTTTCATTAATTGATACTGTTTCTAACATTCTTTTAGAATCCTTTGAACTTGGGATCGGTTTGCACTCTTTTAAAGCCCCGGAATTGAGTGTGTCATACAACCTCGCTGGAAACTTTAATCCAACACAAATTAATTTTGCTTTTTTGGCTGAAGGTAATACAAAAAGCCTGAGTTTGTATACTTCGGGAGTGTATTCGCGGACTTTTGACAGCACCACTAATTTAAGATTAGTAGAAGTTAAGAACAATATGGCAGTGGCACAATCGCAACCACTTTCCGAAGCCGAACCAGTTCCAGAACCTACTACTATATTAGGCACTGCCCTATTTTTCTGTTTCCTGGCGAAGGGGAGAAAATTTAAGAATCAATTCTCTGAAGTTAAATCAAAAGTTTAGGAATGATGCAAAACATCTAAGGATCGTCAATTAAATAATTTCCCTTTTTTCTTGTGGGATGGGCGTCCCGCCCGCCCAGAAAGGACGGGCGGGACGCCCATCCCACAACAGTCATAGAAAGTGGATTTTATTTAATTCTCATCCCTTAGAATAGGAGTAGGATAATAATCTCTACCGAAAGTGACAGAAGAGGTTAATCCGGTTAGGGACGCTGCAGTACCGTGTCCTCTATTCATGTCGATCGTGCAACCGGAAAGGATATCAATCTGTCGAAGATGCGATCGCCCTCGGCATCAAACAGACGGCATAAAACAAACCCCAGCAACTTTTAGGATGCCGGGGCTTGTCTTATTTAAGTTGGTGGCGGGAAGTGGATTTGAACCACTGACCTTCGGGTTATGAGCCCGACGAGCTACCAGGCTGCTCTATCCCGCGTCGCTTTGTCTCTCTCTCGTGGTTTCCAAAAACAAAACCCTGAAACCTTAAAGATTACAGGGTTCGCTTGAATTTGGTGGCGGGAAGTGGATTTGAACCACTGACCTTCGGGTTATGAGCCCGACGAGCTACCAGGCTGCTCTATCCCGC
>NZ_JAUBOQ010000041.1:0-5347 GCF_036700325.1 Microcoleus sp. Z1_B2 | reverse complement strand
GTCGCTTTGTCTCTCTTTAATATAAACATATCTTTCTGAAAATTGCAACCCCTAAATCAAAAAAACTTTTTAGATTGTGGGAGGGGTTGCTGAAATCGGCGATCGAGTCTCGATCGCCCTAAAGCATCGAAACTTCCCCGATTACCTCCAAGCGCTTGAACTCACTGAGAGTCAGGTAAGTCTCCGCCAGAGTTTCGGCGATCGTCGGAGTAATCCACCCCAACTGCTTGAGCAAGTGAATCGCCACAGCAAATTGAGCACGCTTTCCTCCATCCGTCACCTTAATTGCCAAGCCCATGCCTTCGCCAACGCGGCCAATGCACTGCACCCCTTCGGCGCCGGACTTGCTCACCAATTCCCCTTGAGTCAAACGCATCAGTTCCGTGTCAAATTTGCCCTCACCCGCAACCATCATCGGGTGGTGAGTCATAGCGCGGACAATCCGTTCCATCTCCACATTGTCGCCAGAGGCCAACTTAGCGTACAAAGACGCCATTTGCCCCAACTGCAACAGATAGGTAGGAGCGCCGCAGTCGTCGCGAGCGCTGATAAACTCTTCGGCAGGCATGGCCAGCAAGTCAGCCACTTTGCCCAAAATAAGCTGCTGGACGGGATGTTTGCGCCGTAAATAAGTGTCCAGAGGCCAGTGCAGTTGCTGGCAGACAGCCAGCATTCCGGCGTGTTTGCCGGAGCAGTTGTATTGCAGGGGGCTCTTTTTGCCTTCGGGAATGGGGCATTGAAGTTTAGAGGGGTCAATGTCGCAGCGCCACAGGACGTTAAATACCTGGCGCGATTGCTCGATCGTACCTTGATGGGAACTGCAAATAATCGCTAAATCTCGATCGGTCAATTCGTAGCGTTCTAAAGTGCCAGTCCCCGTCACCGCCAAAGCTTGAAAAGGCTTGAGTGAAGAACGGACAAATGAGGCCGTTTCCGAGTTACCAGCAACAGACAGAACGCGCCCGCGGTTGTCGCAGACAGCGGCCTGGGCGCGGTGCCTCGATTCCACAATACCTTCGCGCAGCAGTGTGACTTCCAGTTCGGGAGCTTGGGTTCGTTTTCCCCTTGTCATATCAATTTTAGATTTTAGATTTTAGATTTTAGATTGGGGCCGGTGGAAGTTATGAGTTGCGAGCTGCCAGTTAAGAGTTATAAAGTTAATCTTTCGGCGATCGTTTCTCACTCATGCACGGGAGTGTGCCGGCGTTGGCTGTGCGCGGCAATCTCAAAACTCAAAACTCCCGAACCGAACCGATTACAAACAACTCCAAGTTAGTCCCCCGGCAACCAGCAATACTGTCAAACCATAAAATGTCTGCCGCAGACGCCTGAGAATTGGTTCTAGTTGGTAGTTAACAATCAACTGATCTTGAAGCAAAACTTCGGGAGTTTTAGGCCAAGATTGACAATCGTACCAACCAGACTCTTCGTAGACGACCGTGGGATTTGAAAGGCGCGATCGCACGTAGAACCAACCCAAGTAGAGTCGCAGCAAAGCTAATCCTAGAATAAAACCGGCACCTGCGGCACCGCACAGGACAAACTGAGCTGGATACTTGCTTGGAGCAAAGCTAGAAGCAGCTATCGGCACCGATACCAAGCAACTCCAAGCCCACACCCAAGCTAGTTTTGCCAGGTATCCGGGCCAATTGAGTGTTACCCAGCTAAAAAACCAGGATTCTTTAAGTTCTTGGTATTCATTGATCGGTCGCTGTTCTTGCGGAACGGGACAAATAGAAGCAGAAACGTTTTTCACATTAGCCATCCTCACGACGTGGGGGAAAAGTCAATGCGTTCGGCGTGTCCCCAGAACGCTTCTAAATTGTAGAACTCCCGCTCTTGAGGCTTCAAAATGTGAATGATCGCGTCGCCGTAGTCCATGACAACCCAACTAGCGTCTGATAGGCCTTGTGTACGCAGTGGCAAGCGTTGCCACTCTTCTTCCACTTGGTCTGCTATCGCTTGGGAGATGGCTCGTACCTGCACGTTGGAAAATCCGGTGACGATCGCAAAGTAGTCTGCCAAAAAGCATACTTCTGACACGCGGAGCAATACAATATCTACTGCTTTGCGGTCATCGGCTGCTTGGGCAACGGTCATGATCAGGCCACGGGCTTCGTCTGAGGAGGTGCCGTCCGTTGCTGTAGACTGGGCCCTGGAGTATTCGAGTTGGGTTATATCTGACATTAAGTGTTTAAGTTCCTAATTGATACGGTAAGAAAGAATGGGTGCGCTATTGGCTGTCGATTGTTGGCAGTTTGAGACGGGAAATAGGAGTTAGGTTGAAGCCAAAAGTAAGGACAGAATTTCTGGTGAATTTTACTTTCAACTTGTGATTTGTTCGATCGACTTCTGGGTCGAATTTCCTGTTTCCGGCGGTTCGCGGGCCATTTGCAGCGCCCAATTCCGCGTAAGTACGGTGCGGGGGTGGATGTAGCAGCGAGTTTCTAGCAAATATTTAAGAGAATAATCGCTAGTTTGCCACACGGCTGCATAAAGATTTTGCCAGCTTGCCTCGCGCAGTGCTTCTAGTTGGGCTGTGTTGCCGCGGCTCGGCTCTATGGTATCTGCTATGAATACGGTACAACTGAGCTGGCTCATGTTTGGTCTGCCGAGGGTGTGATTGGCGATTGCGTCCAAAATTTCTCGATCGACCACCCCGAATTCGTCTCTGGCGACGATCGCGCTGGCGTCTGCGTGCAGCAAATGCGGGTGTGCTTCCAACACTGAGTCTAACTCTAAACCTTCCTTCTGGGCCATTTGCAGCAGCAGTTGAGGTTTGAAGTATTTTGCCAAATCGTGCAACAAACCCGCCGATCGGGCTTTTGCTTCGTCGAGGCCGTAATGGCGAGCCAAGTCACCTGCTACCTGTTCGACTCCGAGGATATGTTTGATTCGGGCAGCAGGAACGCGCTCACAGAGCCAAGCTAGGACGTTTTCGCGCGCGGGTGCAAGTGTCAAATATTAACTCCAAAATTGTATGAGCTACTATTTTAGCGTTTTGTTTCGATCGGCTGCGGTATCGGGCACGCAGGCAGGGCGGTTTCATTTTCACGAAAATCGCGATTTTGACTCTTGTAGTGCCAAGAATTCCTACCCCCCACAGACGATGATTCACAAGCCTTGGCGACATGGGGGCAGCCACTCTTTGCTGCTCCTACAAGAGAATGAAACAGCCCTGCCCTCTTCTTTCAATTTCGCGGCGCAGAGTATAATAGAACAAAATCTCTCAAACCTTAGCTGAGTCTATGGTTAAGCCTCGCCAAGCTGATTCAACCTTGAAATTGATGGATGAGTATTGTCACTAACCTGTGGAGCATTTAAACCAGTAACGAGGCTTGTAGGGTGCATCAGGAGTGAACACTTACGCGCTTATGCGGAAAACACTTCTGTAATGACGCACCCTACTATCGTCTTTTAAATGCCGAACAGCTTATTACAGAAATCTGTTTTCAGAAGTCAGAAGCTTCAAAGCTTTTACACACATTCATGCTAGTGTAATTTTTGATATTAAACGTAAGACACTACCAGCTATTGCAGAGATAAAGGGGCTAGAAAATGCTCACGGGCTGAATCACTTTGCTTTGCTCGATTAATAGCGTTAATGGATTTTTATTCTCATCCCTTATTTTACTTGATGAAGAAGAGTAAAATATTACCCCTATTCTGCTGAGTCACAGAATAGGGGTAATATTTTCATCAGTTATTGAAGAAGCAATCCTTGTTCTAGCCACTGCTGGTAATACAAATATACGGTAGACTAGGGAAGTAAATACGCAGGGTAAGTCGGCTCAATATCACACATTTTTTAGTTGAGATAAAATCCATCCAAAAATTTTATTTTCGTCTAGTTCCGAAGTATACTTTGCTTTTGAATGGGCAATATTTGATGTAGAATGGGTTATTCAAGCATTTCCGATGAGCGAGTTCGTTAGGTTGCTAGAAGAGGGCATGAGGGCTACCATTGAGTATTTTTACCTCAAAAATATCAAGGATAAACAACCAAGTTGAAAACCTTTCCACCCTTGGGCTTAAACTGAACTACCTCAAAAAATAGCTGTTTGGGGCGATCGCCTCCTGTGAGCTTCACGACTGCTAGACGCGATCGCCATCAACATCTCAAATGAGTTATATAAACATACTTATGGATAATTTCCGCTCCAGTGCAGACAAGTTCTAAACAATTAATAATATGGCTTCAGTATCGAACGAGCTGCCTGCGTTCGTACAGAACGCCCACTGACAAGTCCAGCAACATTAGAGACCATTGAGAATTTACCAAGTTTGCTGAGTAAACTAGAGATATACTAACCCCCAATTTATTGAGTGAGGACTGGACAATGGAGACAATTACTGATCTGCCGGGGTATCGGATAACAGAACAACTCTATGCAGGATCTCGCACTCTAGTCTATCGAGGTATTCGGGAGAGCGATCGTACTCCAGTCGTCATCAAACTGCTGCGAAACGAATACCCCAGCTTCAGCGAACTGGTGCAATTCCGCAACCAATATACCATCGCCAAAAATCTACGTCTGCCTGGAGTGGTTGAACCCCTCGATTTAGCACCTTACAAAAACGCCTATGCTTTAATCATGGAAGACTTTGGAGGAGTTTCCCTGTCTACTTATCTCCCAGCAGCAAGTGATAAAAACCAACCCGATACATCTCTATCTTTAGAAAATTTTCTCAACCTAGCCAGGGAACTAGCAAATATTCTCCACTCTCTCTACCAAAACCGAGTTATTCATAAAGATATCAAACCTGCCAATATTCTGATTAACCCACATAGCAAACAAATTAAACTCATTGACTTCAGTATTTCTTCCCAACTGTCGAGAGAAACCCAAGAAATCCAGAATCCCAACACCCTCGAAGGCACATTAGCTTATCTCTCCCCAGAAAAGACAGGAAGAATGAATCGAGGCATTGACTATCGGAGTGACTTTTATTCCCTGGGTGTGACCTTCTATGAATTGTTGACAACACAGTTACCCTTCGAGTCAGACGACCCAATGGAGTTAGTGCATTGTCATCTAGCCAAACAGCCGATTCCGGTACATCAAATCAAGCCAGAAGTTCCCCTAATTTTATCCCAAATTGTTAGTAAACTGATGGCCAAGAATGCGGAAACTCGCTATCAGAGTGCATTAGGATTGAAACACGATTTAGAAATTTGTCTGGCTCAATTACAAAACACGGGTAACATTGAGACGTTTGCATTGGGAACGCAGGATATTACAGACCATTTCCTCATCCCCGAAAAACTTTACGGCAGAGAAACAGAAGTTGAAACCTTATTAGCAGCCTTTGAGCGAGTCAGCAGGGGCAGCACCGAAATGATGCT
>NZ_JAUBOQ010000040.1:7733-71343 GCF_036700325.1 Microcoleus sp. Z1_B2 | reverse complement strand
CCGTCCTTTTTGGACGGGCGGGACGCCCATCCCACAATAACAATTAAAATTGTAAGTTATTTAATTCGCGATCCTTACCAGTTGGTTGACGGTGACTATCAAGTCAATCGATTTGAGATTTGAGATTTGAGATTTGAGATTAAAGAATTGACTTGCGCGAGATAAATGCTCTTTCTTGAGGATTTTCGATTTGAGATGCTTTCGATTGATTCCACGGATAAATGGGGGGGCTTGTACCCTCAATAAATTCTTGGTCAATCGATTTTAGATTTTAGATTTTAGATTTTAGATTAAAGAATTGACTTGCGCGAGATAAATGCGGGGGGCAAGTTTCATCGGATACAGGTTTTTTATTTCTGGACGAATGAACCCGGGGGCTTGTATCCTGGATGCTTTCGGTCATTATGAATTTTAACTATTGATTTTCAGGAGCCTCATTGTCAGAATGATCGGGGATGTTGGGTTTCTGTTCTGGTAAATATTTTTCTGGCAGGGTTTCGCTGACTCCTATAGATTCATGTTTTTCATTGATAGCAGAATCGATTGCTGCTAAGGTTTTAGGACTGGCACTCCATTGGTTGAGAATATCTTTAATTAGGGCTTCCCTAATCCAAACTTGAGCTACAACGGTGAGGGGGAGGGCTAGTAATAAGCCTAAAAATCCAAAGAAGGTGGCGAAGAATACTTGAGCTATTAATGTTACTGCTGGCAGCAGTGATACTTGCTGTGCCATGACGTAGGGGGTGAGGACGTTACTTTCAAACTGTTGAATTAGAAAGTAAAGGATGAAGACAAAACCGGATTGCAAGGGAGAATCTAAAAGTGCGATCGTCATTGGGGGGATGACGCTCAGAGTGGGGCCTATATTGGGAATTAGGTTAAGAAATCCTGCTACTACAGCGTGAGCTAGCGGTAGGGGAACTTGCAAGACTGACAGACCAATTAAGCTCAAAAAAGCAATCACACTCATGCTAATGAGAGCGCCGATGACCCATCGACCGAGAGCTATTTCGCATTCATCTAAGATGCCATCGACTCGTCGCCGATAAAAAGAGGGAAATAGTTGGATGAATGCTTTGCGGTAAGATAGAGGTTCTGCTAATGTCATCAATGTCAAAACTATGACGAGCAAAAAGCTGAGGATAACGCCTAATGTGTTGCCTACAAAGGCTCCTGCACCGCCGACGAGTTGGTTGAATAAAGGTTGCAGTTGTTGCATGATGTCGTTAACATCAAGATTTGGCAGTCGCTGACCAAATTGCCCTGAAAAGCGACCCTCAAGTTGATCTATCCACTGATTTAATCTTTCTATTCCTTGAGGGGCTCTTTGGGTAAGTTGTTGAAACTGTTGGGTAAAGGGCGGTACAATTATCAGGAATAAGCCTACGAATACGAGGATTAGGAAGCTAACTGATAAGAGTACGGCGATCGATCTTTTGAGTCCGAATTTTTGTAAGTAGCGTGCTAGTCTGTTTAAGGCTGTGGCTAAGACTACGGCGGCAAACAGCAGCAGTAGGGCCTGCCTGATTTGCCACAGGATGTAACAAGATGCGATGAGGGCTAATAAGCCCATCCACTGTCCTAGCTTCATTAGATTTTAGATGTTAGATGTTAGATTTTAGATTGAGGAATAGGGTATGGGGAATTACTGCTTGCTAATTGCTCTGCAGCCCTGAAGCGATAAATCGCATCTCTATAAGATACCTTAGATGCGGGCGATCGCATCTTTAATCGGATACCCCTACTCGGACATCAGTATAAGCAGCCTCCTCAATTCCCTTTGGCGAACACCTGCTGCGCTGTCAGCTTCAATTCTGGGAAAGTTGGGGACTCAATACCCTCGCCGCCTCTGAACAGTTTGACTTGGTATTCGCCGTCAATTAGTTGGTAAACCGAAAAAGTGGGTTGTTTGGGGTTGCCAATAAACCGTCTGCCGCCCAATCCTAGATAGTCTATAATCCAATATTCTTGAATACCCATTGACTCATATGCCTCAAGCTTTAGGGCATAATCATCACCCCAATTAGTGCTAGTTACCTCGACGATTAGGGGGACTGATGAACCCATTGTAATAATTGATGATTTCTCCCATCGCGGCTCGTTTCCAATGGTTTGTTCGTTAATTACAATAATATCTGGTTCATATCCCGATTCCTCGCGCATGGGTTTGATGACACATTCTTTGGGGATGAAGTAGGGTAGGTTTAAGCGTTCTATTTCGAGAAATAACCAGCCGCTGGTAAAACCGGCCACTTTAGAATGTTTGCCTGTTGCTTTTGGCATTTCAACAATTTCTCCATTGTGTAGTTCGTAGCGGTGTTCGGAATTCTCAGGATACCAGTCAATGAATTCATCGAATGTTACTAATTCAGGTATAATTTGAATCATGGTGAGTGCCTCAACTTTGGTTTTGATAAGCTGTACGGGGAATTAAGATTTTGGCTAAAACATAGTCTTTAGACCTAGTGTAGATCGATCGCACTTTTTGATTCCGTCTCTACTGCTGCTGTTGGCGCGATCGCCAGCCGAGGATAGCAGCTAAGATGATACTGGGAGTAAAGACAGCGATTAGGGCGTTGAGGTCGGTAGAGGGTATGGATAAGCTAGGCCCTGCGTACTTGATGGCCAGGGAAAGGGCGGCGGAAAGGGTGAAGACTTTGAGGATGGGGCTGATGTTGGTGTTCATGGAGGTGGTCGTTGGTTGCGCGATCGGTTTTGAGAGTATTATGGCAAATATGTGTTGCGGGTGGGCTTGCAGTTGGGACGTGAGGTGGGGGCTGTCGCTTTTCCAGGCGATGCGCGGGTGAGATACCTTTACATCTTAGAATAGGGAGTACCACATCACAATTTAGCAACATCAGGAGCGATTAAGAATGAATACCCAAGAATCAGAGTTAATAGAGAAAATTCGTCAACAATTTGACAAGGCTCCTTATCCTAGAATTCCCCTAGAGACATCTCCTAAGAATAGTTATCAGACTCTCTATCTGCATAATTTGGTAACAGCTTACTATATAAGAAATCAGAAAGTCATAGAAACTGAAGGAAAAGTTATTTTAGATGCCGGCTGCGGCAGCGGGTACAAATCGTTGATTTTGGCTGAAGCAAATCCGGGAGCCAAAATTGTTGGCATCGATTTATCCGAAGAGTCTGTT
Source organism: Microcoleus sp. Z1_B2 (assembly GCF_036700325.1). Taxonomy (NCBI): domain Bacteria; kingdom Bacillati; phylum Cyanobacteriota; class Cyanophyceae; order Oscillatoriales; family Microcoleaceae; genus Microcoleus; species Microcoleus sp. Z1_B2. The sequence goes on along the minus strand of NZ_JAUBOQ010000040.1, from coordinate 68,188 downwards.
AAGCTAGCCCGACAGCGCTTGCAATATCACGGCTTTGAGAATATAGAGTTTCATACTTTGTCAATTGAAGAACTGCCTAGCTTAAACCAGCAGTTTGATTATATCAACTGTGACGAGGTGCTTTATCTCTTGCCAGACGCAGTTGTCGGATTGCAAGCTATGAAAGCTGTTTTGAAACCGGATGGAATTATTCGGACTAACCTCCACAGCTCACTACAGCGAAGTTCTTTCTTTGCAGTTCAAAAAGTATTCAAAATCATGGGATTGATGGATGATAATCCAAGGGAGATGGAGATAGAGTTAGCCAAAGAAATTATACAGGACCTAAAAGATGACGTGGCTATTAAGTCAAGAACATGGAGTTCTCCAGCCGAAAAAAACGAAGAATGGATGCTGGCTAACTATTTGCTCCTGGGAGATCGAGGCTATACTGTACCTGAAGTGTTTTCAGCATTAAGAGATGCTGATTTAGAATTTATTAGCATGGTGAGTTGGCGGTTGTGGGACTTGACGGATTTGTTCAAGGAGCCAAATAACATACCTGCGTTTCTGGCAATGAGCTTGCCAGACATTCCTGTGGAACAACGGCTGCACCTGTTTGAACTTTTACATCCAGTTCATCGTTTGATTGACTTTTGGTGCGGTCTTCCCAACCAAGCTCAGTCGTTTGTACCAGTTTCAGAATGGACTGTGGCTGACTGGCAGCAGGCAAAGGTGCATCTGCATCCTCAGCTCAGAACTCCCCAGTTAAAAGAAGATTTGATTAAATCTATCACTAACCAGAGTTCCTTCGAGATTAGCCGTTATGTCACTTCGCCAACCTTAGTGCCGATTTTAATAGAGAGCAGTGTGGCAGCTTGCTTGCTGCCTCTGTGGGAAGGCGCGCATCCTGTGATATCGTTAGCGGAGCGCTGGCTCAACCTCAGACCCCTAGACCTTGTAACCCTGGAACCTGTGAATCAGGAGAGAGCATTCAATGAAATCAAGGAACTCTTGATTAGCTTAGAAGTCTTTCTGTATGTGCTTTTGGAGCATTAAAGCCTGGAGTTGAAAAAAAAATAGTTTGGGGTGATATTAAAGGGCTGGTAACTGGGTAAGTTACATATAAGAGTTAGAAATCGAGCATCCCACCCCTCTAGGAGAAACAACCAATGAAAACTGAATTTAAAGCCAGATTCCTGCAACACCTCAATCAAAAAAGACAGGATAAGGGTTTTACCCTGATTGAACTGCTGGTCGTTATCATCATTATCGGTATTCTTTCGGCTATCGCCTTGCCTTCCTTCCTCAACCAAGCTAACAAAGCCAAGCAGTCAGAGGCTAAGCAGTACGCTGGTTCTATGAACCGTGCCCAGCAAGCGTCATTCGCCGAGCAAGGTAAATTTGGCTCAAACGTGGAGGTTCTGGGGCTTGGCATTAGAACTCAGACCGAGAACTATAAATACAGTGTTCTACCAGCAGCAGGTATTGACACAAACACTACCCAGGTTGGAAATGTCGCGTCAGGTCAAAGCACAGCGCTCAAATCGTATATAGGATCAGTAGCCCTCATTCAAGCGACAGGCGCAACAGAGAAAAGCAGCACGGCAGTATTGTGCGAGAGTACTGGGGCTGGTGTAGCTGCGCCGACATTGGCAAATACGCCTGCTACTGCTACTAGCTTAGTTTGCGACAACACTGCCTATACCGTAGTGTCGAAGTAGGAAAGCCATCAAAGCAGGGATTGTTCCTGCAAGCCTAACTTGAATTTTTTAAGAAAGTGGGTAGTGTTGTATACACTACCCATTGCTATTCAGGAGGTTTATAAAAACTGGAAAGCTTCAATAACTATTACTATGACAATCTCTTTAGAAAATATTTCATCGACTGTTCTAGCTGATTGGCAGCAACAAGCGCGTCAATATCTAATCCAAGGAGATTGCACTCAGGCTGCAAACCTCTACGAGCAGGCAATTGCAGCGGAGCCGGAAACTAAGTCCCACTACTGGCACTTGGGGTTGATGTTGCTGTTGCAGGGGCAAGAGATGGAAGCCCAAACGACTTGGCTGCTGGGCATGGCCGACGGGGAATCGGAACAAGTTGAGGAATGGACTGCTCAACTGTTAGATGTGCTGCAAATGGAAGCAGAGCGCCGGGAGGTTTTGTCAGACTATTCTGTTGCTTGGGCAATTCGGCAGCATATCAGGGAAATTAATCCGGCGGATGTTAACAACTTGTTGCGTTTGATTGAGCTTTTCATCCGGCTGGGAAATTTTACAGGAGACGAACTGACTTCTGTTGGCTTAATCGAGTTGCTACAGGTAGAGCCAGCAATTGAGGTTGACGCAGCTCTGTTGATGCAAGTATTGCAAAGTGTTTTGGCTCGCGAACCCTCGCATCCGTCAACGCTGGAGTTTGCAGAAGCTTGTCTGGCTCATGTCCGCGAACCTCAAGTTTATATCACAATTCTATTAGAAACCGCTTGCGAGCTAGGCTATATATTAAGACTGACTAGAGTAGCAATACGCTTGGCTGAGCTGGTTTTGCGCTTAGATTCAGAGCATCCAGAAATGGTTCGCCACTTGGCTTGTTTTTATCAGAATGCCGGTGAATACGATCGGGGGATAAAGACAGCTAAGCTTTTCTACTCATTAATACAAGAGTTACCCGCTAAAGTTTATGCAAATCACCTGATTTTACGGGGGTTAATGAGTGCAGGCGGATACTGGGAAGAAGCTTGTGCGATACTCAAGCGGCTCAAGTCCGATCAGGAGTTGCTGATAGCAGAGCAGCCGACATCGCTTAACTTATCGACTGTTGACGACTTATTTGTTACTAGCTTTTTTTACCCATACTTTCAGGACGAGCCAAGAAAGGGTAGAAAAATTAGCAACCAATTGGCTCAACTATGCCAAGTCAACGTTCAAAACAACAACCAGGAGCTGATAGAGGGGTACCGAGAGCGACAGTTAGCTCGAAAAAGCCGGGGCATTTCTGCTAAGCCGCTGAAGATTGGCTATTTGTCCCACTGCCTGAGAAGGCATTCTGTGGGCTGGCTAGCGCGATGGCTGTTTCAGCACCACGATCGCGATCGCTTTCAAATTCATGCTTATTTTCTCAATTATGTTAATACCGATCACTTTTTACAAGAATGGTATGTCAATCACGTTGATAAAGCCTATCGGTGCGGGATTGTCAGTACCAACGTTGCCGAGCAAATCGATAAAGATGAGATTGATATTCTGATCGATCTCGACAGCATTACTCTAGATATTAACTGTGAAGTGATGGCGATGAAACCCGCGCCCGTTCAAGTCACTTGGTTGGGTTGGGATGCGTCAGGAGTGCCTGCAATTGACTATTTTATTGCCGATCCATACGTGCTGCCGGAGTCGGCTCAGAATTATTACAGTGAAAAAATCTGGCGCTTGCCCCAGACTTACATAGCTGTGGATGGTTTTGAAGTTGGAGTGCCAACATTACGCCGCGAGCGGTTGAATATTCCTAACGATGCTATTGTGTATCTCAGCAGTCAGAGCGGTTACAAACGCCATCAGGACACTGTACGACTACAGTTGAAGATTTTGAAGGAAGTGCCAAATAGTTATTTTTTAATTAAAGGGGGGGCTGACGAAAAATCAATTAAACAGTTGTTTAACCAGTTAGCGGAAGAAGAAGGTTTGGAAGGCGATCGCTTGCGATTTTTGCCAACAGTTACTTCAGAGGAAGTTCACCGAGCTAACTTAGGTATTGCGGATGTAGTTCTGGATACTTATCCCTATAATGGAGCCACAACCACTCTAGAAACTCTTTGGATGTGCATTCCCTTGGTGACACGAGTCGGGCAGCAGTTTGCGGCGCGCAACAGCTATACTATGATGATGAATGCAGGGGTAACAGAGGGAATTGCTTGGACTGATGAAGAATATGTGGAATGGGGAATTCGCTTAGGGAAAGATGCTGCTTTGCGGCAACAAATTTCGTGGAAGCTGCGGCAGTCAAGGCAAACTTCTCCGCTTTGGAATGCCCAGCAGTTTACGCGAGAGATGGAAAAAGCATACGAGCAGATGTGGCAAATTTATCTCCAAAGTTAGCCTTATTAAGCTATACTCTCAAACGAGTCAATATCACAATCACTAATATAATCCCGAATTCTGGCAACGATAGGCAGGGAACCTAGTCCCTGCTTAACTAGGTCGGGAAATTGAGCTAGGCCCTCAATGATATTGTTGGCAAAGTTATATTGGGGGTTATTGCCATGTTGCAAAGTCAGATATTCCAATAATTCTAAAGCGTAGTCCGGGAAATTCATAACATCGGCAATGCAAGCCAATTTAAGAATATTGTCAGGTGTTGTCATATTTGGATCAATGTCTTCTCCAATTAAATCGCGGAAGTAAAACGCATCTCCCCACAGTAATTGTCCGCCGCGGAGTGTTGAACCAATAGGGGAATGACTGCGGAAACGGCGAGCACCTGTTAAGTCAAAGAGTGTAAAACCTTGGTTCCTGAGATAGATATCTACATCTGCAAACAAAGGTTGATTTAAGTATAAATGTGAAAACGAGACTTCAACTTGAACAGCTAGAATACTTCGTTTTAAAATTTCTACGGCACCTTCTAATACCAAAACTTCAGCACCTTGAACATCAATTTGTAGGAAATCTATTTCATCAATTCCTTCCTGCTGGCAGAACTCATCTAAAGTGGTGGTTTCAAGTTCTATACAAAAATCTAAGTTTACAAGTTCGGGTAGTCCTGAAAAACGCTCCAAGTAAGGTTCATTCGGTGGATAAAGCGAACTGCACATGGGATGTTGTGTGACATAAAGTGTAGATTCGCCTACAGACTTTGCTAAGGCTAGAGGAATATGTTTTTCAGTCCAATTGACTTGTCGTGCTTCAAGGTCAGCATTGGCGGCATCGCAAGCATCTGCATCGGCATCAAAACCGTAGATAGTCAGCCGAGGTGCAAAAATATTCCATCCCTGGCTGCCATAGTCATCTTGGCTCGTTAATTTACGACAGCCAACATTACAAACTGTCATGTTAATTTTTTCTAAATGACCGCTTTTCTTTAAGCTTTCAATAAAAAATGTCATACTCAAAGTATCCTCTTCTTTTTCCAAAACTGATTATTCTTGAGTTAATAGGTAACTTTGATTTGGGGGTATAGCGATTATATTCATGTTTCCCTGCAACTCCTCAGCGGAGTTTACAGGAATTAGGTTCTGCAAGTAAGGTTGATAGCGGAATAATCGATATCCTTTCCCTCTAAGGTAGTCAGCAACAGGTAAATTGCTGTCTTTACTTCCGGCAACAATATTTTCATACATAATGACGGGAGCAAATTCAGATAATATTCTGTCGCTGCCGGTCAATACTGACAGTTCGTGCTCTTCAACATCTATTTTGAGGAAGTCTACTCGGCTCAAGTTTTCCCGATCGATCAAGCTGTCTAGAGTAAAGCAGGTGACTTCTTCAAAAGAGTCTGGCTGCATTTCTGCGACAGCTTCGCCAGTGGCGATTTTGTTTAATTCACTGGCAGGGGAAAGAGATAAGCGAGCTGTTCCAGAGCGATCGCTGGCAGCACCGGCACAGACTTTCACCCAGTTTAGGTGATTTATTCTACAGGTTTCTTGCAAATAGCTAACGCAGCCAGAAAAAGGCTCTACTGCCAGCACGTGCCCTTGGGAACCGACTCGGAGAGCAGCGCTAAAGGTGTAAACTCCTACATTAGCACCCACATCGATAACGGTCATGCCTGGTGCGATCGCACTGCGCCAAAATTCCATTTCTTTTTCAAACCAGTCTTTTTCGGCAATCAATACGCTGCTGGTTATACAACCGTAAAACCTCGGTTCAACTGCTAATAAAAGTTGAGTTTCAAAAGGTACGTAAGTGAAGGGACTGTTAACTTCTAAGTCAGTCCATCTCCACTCTAGAGAATTGGGATGCTGTTGAGCCAATTGTCGAGCAAAATTTAGCCATTGCTGGGCATATTCTATCTGCCCTAAATCTTGACAGGCGATGTATAGAGCTTGCAGGACGGGTGCTGAATCCGCGGAAATTTGTTTGGCACGGTGCAAATACATGACTCCTTCCGATTGATCGTTTAGCAGACTGTATACTCCTATTTTTAAATTGATGGAACCAGAATCTGGTAAAACTTGAGCCGTTAGGTGCAGTAGCCTCATGCCAAATTCATTGTAAGAAATTATCTGCGATCGATCTAGGGCTTCAATTAACAATAATATCGATTGAGTGCGAGCGTCTTCGGCTTGTAAAATTTGAGTTAGCTGTTCTGCTTGGTACGTCTTCAAACTACTACCCGTCGGCGGCAGATAAACAAGAGCTGGAGGAATTTTTTCTAGTGAGCCGCCAGCAGACTGCTGAATACCCAGGGATACCAAAAAATGAAAAGCTTCTTTAATTGCTTCATCGGATTCTCCAGTCAGGGCAAGAACTAGGGCAAAATGAGCTGCACAGAGTGGATGATTGTATAAATCTACTGCGCTCTTTAAGGCTTCTAAAGCTGTATTGATATATATTTCTTTGAGGGATGATTCCTGGCACTGATCTGCTTCTATTAAGGCGACTACAGCAAAATTGTTTAAATCCGTCGCTGATACAGGTTCGTCCCAAGATGTATTTTCAAGACTTGAAGCTACGCGCGACAAGGTATCTAAATCGATAGTCGGACAATTTCTTTCGAGGTATTCTAAGTAGCAAATCGCGGGGGATGTTTCGTTAATATAATTTTGTCTTTGAGAGACTCTGAAAAATAAAGTTTCTGGTAAAATGAACTGCCAATCTCCTGTTTTTGATTGGACGGCTCGCTTGCGGCTGAAGCTAGCGATATCGCAGCAGGGAAGGTTTTCTGCTTTGGCTGCTGCGATCGCCTGTTTATTTTCGTTCTCTAAGATAAGTCTACCCTGGATGCGACTCAACAGCGCTTCCCGCTGTTTTTCCTCCAGTTGTCCTACCAAGGAAATTTCGGCACACTCAGTAACGTCCAAATCTTCTTCTATCAGCAAATTCATGGCGACACTGGATAAAATCAGATTTGCATCCTCGTCTGAAATGGTGGCAGTATCTACAAGTAATGTCATCTTCATTCGATCGGGGTGAAAGGCGATCGCCCTGATAACTTGTGTAAATTCTTCGCAAATCGTCTCTTCTGATGCTAGCCAATTTGGGAAAACGATTAAATTGATTGACCGCAGCTTTAAAGGCAAGAATGCTGCATCTATCAAAGCCAAACTCACCGTTTTCGCCATTTTCGACCACGAAAAATTTTGCGCTTGTTTGAGACCTGCAGCAATTAAGGCCTTGCGAACATCCGGCTTTTGCACTTCGCAAAGCGCATTCGCCAGTCCGCTAACATCAGTATCGTTCACATATAATGCTGCTTTTCCTGCGACTTCAGGTATAGACGCATTTGCACAAGTAATGACTGGACATCCACAAGCGATCGCCTCCAGCACAGGCAAGCCAAAACCTTCATACTTCGACGGATAAACCAGTGCAACAGCACCGGAATAAGCAGCTATCAACTCTTCATCACTCAGTTGCAGTACGATATGCACCGCACAACCTGATGTATAGTCTCTAAACTTTGTATCTAATAACAAATCGCTACCAGTACAGACAATTTCAAACCCTTGTCTGCTTTCAAGTTGAGCAAAAGCCTGGAAAAACAAAGTTCCATTCTTATAGCCGATTCCAGGCCCGATTAAAAGAAAGTATGGCTTTGATATACCATACTTGTTTTTAAAATGATTAACGGCCTCTGGACTCGCTGGTGAAAATTTACTGTTAACTCCGCAATGAGCTACAGTTACTGAATCTGAGGCAATATCTGGAAAAAACTTTACTAAGTCACGGGCTGTATTTTCGGAAATTGCCATGTATGCAGATGCGTGGCGAATCCCGAAATGCTTTTCACGCCACATCGGTGTACTTAAATTTACTCCTTCAACTTCTGGAATCATGTCATACGCTATGAATGCAGAGGGAGTTGATAGAGGAGTTGTGTAGTAAGTCGAGATAAATAAGTCTGCACTCTGTTCGTCACAAACTTGCTGTAGCATTGCGCGATCGGCATCCACTGTGTCATAGTTGTAAGCAGGCAAAGGACGGTACTGGATGCCGGGAATTTCCGGCACTGTTCCCGTTCTGTCAATAACAACTACGTGTTCGGAAAAACCGTTTTCTACCCATTCTTCTAAGAGAGATTTCCATACCCTAGCAATTCCAGTTTTATAGCGCTGAAAAAATACGCCGTCTACAATTATTTGGGGAAATGGCTTTTGAGGTTTGGCCGACTTTTGTTGCTGAGGCACTTGTACAAACTTCCAGGTATTGCTATCTTTTTCTTTCTGCGCGATCGGCTGAATGTCACAAGCCTTTGCAGTATCGACCGCCGTTAAATCTTTAACCCAGGGAAAATACTGACTCAAGCAAACCGGGAATCTAGTTTGCCGCTGCAACTGGGTCCATTTAGCAACAGCATTAGCATAACCGTAGTATTCCTCTTTAAAGCGCAACTGTTCTATTGTGGCGTAAGCGAAATGTTGAAAATTTAGCCCGGCTTCTTCAGTTTCTTCGTGCAAAAAAGGATTGACCTTAGCCACATCGCGCCAACCGTCAGGATTAGGTTCCGCTAATCTTGGAGGTTCGTGAGAGGCCCAAAATGCTCCCGGCCTAAATCTCCAAGTACGCAACCATTCTTGTGCTGGATTCTGAGCATAACAATTGCGAGTGCTAATAACCAGATTTTCTCCAACAAAATACCAGCACCAGTAGAAAGCTGCTGTTTTTTCAGGATGAGTGATAAACATCTGCCGCGCAGTACAAATTTGCTCGGCTGTCCACAGTTCATCTACATCCAATTGCCACAGCAAACCTTCCTCTCTAATGTTTGTCAATGGCGCATTCGTCATTTCGCGTTTTCCCTCCCAAAAAACACCTTCGGGTTTGCGATATACTGTAATGTTTTCAGGGTATTGTCTTGCCAGTTCGTCAATGTACTCAGCAGTTCCGTCATTACTGCGTCCGTTGTTGTGAATTTCGTCCGCAATTTTTCCCCCTGAGCTTAAAGACCAAGCTGTATCGTGCTTCAAGTCTGCTACACCCTCAACAATATGCCAGTGCCACTGAAAAGGTAACTCTTTTAAAACTTGGATATGGTAACGAATAAACGGTTGTCCATTGAGAACGATTGTGAAAAAATGTAGCGGTATATCGGAAACTTGGGTGTTTTTTTCTCTTGCTTCAGTCTTCTTGAAAACCGAATAACCGTGACGCAAAAATAGATTTTGCTCTACCAGTACATAGTTGCAATCTGAAAGTAATCTGCAATGATTCTGATAGTTCTTAAACGTATCTATGTCGTCAAGCATAATAAACTTGGCTCCATATATTTCGTCGAGTTCAACTCGCCCCGTAAATTCAGAGCCGTCTATTATCACTACATCAAAAATATCGATGTTATTTTCTTGCTTTATTTTTTTGATACCGTTCGGCTCAACCCCGGATTCTTCAACATATTTTATATTATCTCGCAGCCAATCTCTTACCTGTTCTAGTGGGTAAACTCTTAAACCTGTATTAATGTTGTTGTAGAAGTTGATAACTTCTTCTTCCTCGGGAAATTCTTCTAAAGAAACGGTAGAGACGTTGTAGCACTTGACAAAATCATCATTAGCATATCTCTTTTTTAGTTCAGCAAAGCGAGGTTGTGAAATTTCGATACAGAATAGCGTTGGGTTGTTCGGATTTTGCCGCATCCCTGTCACCAATGCCTCTGTACTTCCTTCTCCCGATGACGAGCCAATTTCTAAGACTGTTTTAATATCTTCGTTCTGAACAATCCTTTGAAGTGCCCGATAAAATTCATCATTTTTAATTTCAGGTGGAATTATCCTGTTGAACGGCGATTGAGAAACGTTATTGTTCATAGTTGCACTCACTTAAACTTACTTTTTATAATTTGATATTTGCGAAGCTTTCTATTTTACACTGTGGCAAGTTACCTGCTCTGTGTGCCATCTGTTTATTTTCTCGATCTAATACAATGCGAGCGCGGAGACGGGGCCAGAGAATTTCCCATTGTATTTCGCTCATCTGTCCGATTAATGTAATTTCCGGCACCTCGCCAACATCTAAATCCTCTTCCAGTAGCAGATTCATGGTAACATTGCACAAAATAAGGTTAGCATCTTCTCGATCGATCTCGCTACTGTCTATCAGTAGAGTGATGCGAGATCGATCGCGATGAGCCAAAACAGCTTTGATGACTCCTGACAACTCGCCAGAGAGAGACTCTTCTGACTGATGCCAATTGGGGAAAATGATTAAATTAACTTCTCTGAGGTTTAAATCGTGGAGCGTTTCTTCAATCAAGTCAAGATTAATTGTTTTCGCAGTTGTTATTAATTCGGGGTTAATTTCGTTAGGAGAGCCGATAACGTTGACATTCCGCAAAATCGGTTCGCTATCCCACGGATCGAAAGGAATGAGTTTTTGGGCAGACAAGTGCGGACGAAAGAAAAATTTGCATTTTTCGTTGAGCATACAAGCTGCAAAGGAAAATGAGCTATTTGAAATGGCTACAATATTGCACTGGCTCAACAAATAAAAATCTGGATAAAATTCTGCTTCCGGTAATTCCCAACTTAAATCTTGGGTCGTGATGGGATTATACTCCTCAAAATCACTTAAAACTTTTTCGGGTTCATCGCTGGCAATAAATAGTATTGGTTCATCCAGAGTTTCCCACAAACCTTTTAGCCATTCTCTGTACCATTCGCTCGGTGCGATGAAGAAATCGCTGTAGCCGTAGTCTCCCCGCCGCAAATGCAAACCGACGATTGTTTTGCCACGCGATCGCAAACAATCCAAGGCATCCTTCATTTTAGTTTCTATTGTCGGCACAGGTTTGAACAGAGACCGAAAATACTCCTTGTGCGCTGCATAATACTTTGTATGGTACTGAAAGTAACCCCAAAAATCCACATCTTTGAAGGTTTCTTTGGCTTTTGGTATGCGAGCTTCTAAAAGGTTATTAGTTTCTTCGCTAACTACAGGTAACTCCTGAGAAATGGGCGAATCATTGCAACCAAAGAGATATTGACCAATCCAAGCTGGCGTCTCTACTTTCAAGTTATGTTCTTTGGCATAGATTTTCAAGAAGGCATACTGAAATATTTGATTGGCAAACCGTCCGTTTCTACCAAGGGTGGACATTGTGACTGCGGGCTTTTTCACATAAAACGCATCGCCCCAAGATGGATGGAACGGTGTTGCAGTTGCAGCGCGATCGAAACCGCACATCTCCAGAAAATCATCGATTTCGTCAATTAAAGCGCAGCCTTCATAGAGTTCTTCATAATTAACTTCCGTGTTTATTGCTTCTATGTATCTGAGAACATTCGTTGCTCCCTGCAAAGCCAATAGCTCTGCACCTTGAATGTCAATGTTTAATATATTAAAATCGGCGGGATTAATTTGAAGTTCTTCTAGAAGTGTATCCAGAGTTCTCGACTCCACAACTACACGCTCAACTTCCTTGATTTCTGGATAAAACTTTTGATGCTCCTTCAATGGTAAGATAGAACTGCTTTGATCCATAGAAGTTACATACAATGTGCTTGTGCCGTTGATGTTGCTAACTGCACAATTCACCGCTAGCACGTTAGGAAAACCCGCTATATTCGTTTTCAAACGTTCAAACACAGCAGGGTTGGCTTCAACAAACAGTACCCTTTGCACCCCCATTTCTCGGTATCGTGCAATTTCCTTGCCTTCGTGTGCCCCAATGTGAATAATGCCGCGCGGTGCAACAGAATGTTTTCCGCAAAGCTGCTGCAAATCGAGCAGATTTGGTGCTTCACTCAAAATCAAAGCTGTGAACCTCTCGTTCACCGCTAAAAAGTTGCTATACTCGTAATTCTCATATTCTGGTAAAAACTCGGGTAAAGGTTGTAAAGCATGGGGCAGTATTTTAAAGATTGTATAACGAAATTTTTGTAAATGCTCGAAGACTTGTTTGAATGTGATGTTGGCATCAACAAATGTTCCGCCATACTCAAACTGAACATAATCTATTTTGCCTTTTTGCAAGAGGCTAGTTGCTCCGCGAAGAACTTCTAGTTCGCCGCCTTCTGTATCAATTTTTAAGAAATTAATTCGCTTTATGCCCCTTGTTTGGACATAATCATCAAGGGTAGCTGTTAAAATCTGAAATGGCTGAGGCGACTGAATATTGTATTGTTTTTCGATTTCAAATCGGCGGTGAAATGTACTCCATCCAGAAAATTTATCGTAATAATAAAAATCCCTGATTTCCTGTTGGTGTGCTATTGCCAAGTTGTTTAACACAAGTTGACCGCTTTTAATCGGTTCAGCCAGGTTTTGTAGAAGTGTTTGATATATAGGCGGTGCTGGCTCAAACAAATGGATTTGAACGTCGGGGCATATGTTTAATACTTGATTTGTCCAGCTACCTATGTTTGCGCCAATATCGAAAACGACATTACCGGAAGCAATAAAATTTTCTATAATCTTTAATTCATAGTTATTGATAGACTCTATCTGATTGATATTATTAGCAGACACCCCAGTGCTTTGATGATTGTGTTCCTGTTTCCCGCTGCCTGTATTGCCTAGAGTAGTGAGCAAATCTTGGCAATACTGAACAATTAGTTCTTTTGCCAGCGCCGGAACAGCAATAATAACATCATCAATAATTACAATATGCCTGCTGTTTTTTCCTGAATTCAAACAATTTAATACTGCGCTAATATCCGACCAATGTTGAGGTGAATGCGGCGGCGGTGGAGGAGATAAAAACAATCGGGCATCATCAATAAAAATAAAGTGTTCGCAATCGGATTGGTTGATTATTTCGATTTCTGCGAGTAAGGGACACTCATCGATTTCTCCATAGGTTAGCCCTCCGCTCCAATGAGCGTCTAGCCAGAATAAACTTGGGCTTTGAAGTTGTGATACTGTACGATCGAGAAGGTTTCTGGTATCACCGTACAAAAAGTCTATGTTTGTGATATGACCGTATTTTTCGGTAACTCTTTGATAAAGGTCTTGAGAATACTCTATTGTAAAAACTTGTTCAAATACTTGGCTTGCCCAGTATGCTGTATGGCCTTGATAAGTTCCGGTTTCAATAAAATTATTAATCCCGTAAGCTGCTTTTAGTTGGGAGATGATTTCTATTGGTGGTCCCATGCGTACTATGCCCATATTCAATCCTTCGTTTTGTGAAACTCAGTCGGGTATTTTAATTAGGAAGCTACATACAATTTAAGGATTTTCAATCTATTTTACTAACAAAATTGACCGATCGCCCCTTACTTCCCCTTCGCCTGCCCCAACAGCGCCTTATAATCCGCCCGATCGGGATTTAGCTTCACCAACTTCTCCAAAGGCTCGATCGCCCCCACCTGATTATTCATCTGCAACCGCACATTTGCCAACCCCTCCAGAGCCGTCTGATTCTGCGGTTCTCGCTGCAAAACCGTCTCATATCCCCGTTCCTGCGCCACCAGCAAAGATTCCTGAGAAACTGCTACCGGAGCAGATTTTTGCTGGTGCTGGCTGCTCAAACCGCTGCCGAACAGACTCACCATACCAAAAATTGCCGAACCACCAAAGCCAATCATTGATACTAACGCAAAAATCTGCTTAATTCGATCGCTCCGATGAACCCGACTATCACTAGATTTTTTCTGTGTACTTTCCATTGCTAACTCTTGGCGTCGCTGTTTTTCAGGCACTCAAGAAGCGCCTATATCTAGATTGCCCAAGTTCGATCACAAAACGATCGCCCTTCGCCATTTAAAATTTTCGCTGAAACCTAGAAACCATATTAAATGATATTTGTCAAGCAAATTCAATCAATTGTCGGGTTCAGTCCAGGACGCACGGGTGGTCAGAAACCGGGTTTTTTTACGAGAATACTTCACTGCGATCTGCAGATTCGGTAAAAAACCCGGTTTCTAGGCGTCGGAGTGCGTAAGCCCTGAATTATTCTATAATTTGACAAAGACGCGCCCGGACGCAGTACCGCAAATACTTCGTCCGGGCGACTTCTCCAATGTTGTCAACCCAACACAGGGAGCAATACAATTATGCCAAATAATCCAAACTGGTTGCGTTACGATCCAGACGAAGACAAATCTCGACACGCAGCAGCCGACGAAGCTTGTTGCTATGAGATGCAAAGAAAATATGGTTGGAAACTACTTGACATAGAGGAAATTGATACAAACGGTCTAGAAGTTGATTGTGTTTTTCGAGGCCAAACAGAATTTCCCAAATCATTCTACGACACAGAAAGAGAGGACGACGATGCATAAATACATTATTTTCCGAGCCGAACCGAGAACTCCTGGGTGGAAAGATAGAAAACTACAGCACACTCAATCATTGACTCGCATTTTGGCAGAACACTTTGACTCTTCTGATGGTCCAATTCCTGAAGTTGGCTATCGCCCCCCAGAATTTGTTCGTGTGGAAGCAGAACACGATCCAACTCGGCACGGTTACAGCACTCATTACCGCACAGGTGAGTGGGAAGTGGCGCGGGTTGAGACTTATACTCCCGATATTCCGATCGGTGAATTTGATATGGTAGTAATCTGCTATTGCCAATATTCCCCTATTGATGCTCCCCTCAAACCCATGCCAGAACGTCAAGTTTCTATCGATTCCTTTAGAGGTGATAAGGAAGCTTATCAACGTTGGTTAGAGTCTCAAAAAGGCAAAGAATACACTGAAGTTTAGGAGTTCCAGCTCTTATAGAGACACGGCCCAGGGTAACTACGGAGAGCGATCGGGGTGTACTTCATCAACAACGTTGGATCGTTGCTAGATACCCGACTTTTTTAAGAAGTCGGGGATATGTATGATCTATTTTTGACTACAAATCCCCATCGATCGCCCTTTTGAATTCCTTAATTGCCTCAACATGACTCGGCATATTAACACACCTGACGAGTAAACCAATATCGAGATCTGGGAGCAATTGGGAACTCGGAATTTCTTCGTATCCTTGCTGTCTGAGAGCATACAGAGACAGTCGGCTGTTTTCCCAAAACCAGACTTCAGGGATTTGCAGCCGTTTGTAAGCCTCTAGCTTATCAATTCCACCGCTAGTGACGACTACTTCGATCACTAAATCGGGACGTTCTCTATCAGCACCCAATTCGTAAGACTTGTCTGCTTCACACTTCACCAGTCGCGATTCATTTTCTAATGTCAGAGACTCCGTAGGGGTGAAATCAATTCCTGCCGCCATCATGTAAGTTTCTACCAACGCACCGATACGTCCTTTGGCTGTTTCGTGTTTTCTTCCAGGCATTTTCTGAATCTCCAGTATCCCATCTAAAAATGACAGCCGCACCCCTGGAATATCCAGCATCGGTTCTAAGGTTTTGAATTGTTCCCAAGTTAACCCTGGAAATAGCAACGGCCGATCTAATTTCTCTTCTAATGTTGTTGCAGTCATGGCGCTCCTTAATTCCCAATCGAAAATCGCAAATCTAAACTAAAATCCATCGCTCTGGCTCCTTGATTCCCAATTATTCAATCGAAAATCTAAAATCTAAAATCTAAAATCGATCGACCTCCCACATCTTCAAATGCCATCAGGATCGATGCCTTGGCTTCTCAAGTATGCCATTAGTCGATCGGCTCTCTGGCGTTCCTCTTCGGCCCTCTGGCGTTCCTGTTCCACCCGTTCCGCACCCCACAGCAGCAAATTGCCATTCTCATCCCACCAGCGCAACCAATAACCCGTCCTCTGAGATTTTTCACCTTCCCAAACCCCCAGAAATAAACCCATTGATTCTATCCAGAATCGCTGATTAGCATCCGGTTCTTGCAATTCGTATTCTCCCGAAGTCGAGAGTCTGTACACTTCCAACACTCCCGATTTTGCTTCAAAAATTACATAAATCGGCACTTGCAAAATTCGCTCATAAAACCGCCATTTTCCGTAATAATATGTCGGTTTATTTGAATATTCACTACCGTCAGTATCCGATAAAAATTCCATCACTACAGCAGGTACTTCTCCCTCAGCATTGGGCGTATAACTGCGGCGAACCTCTCCTGGTTCTGCTGGCAATACCGAGGGAACATACACCCAATCTGGTGCTTTTACTACTGTTTTGTCGTTAACTTTGGCACACAGTCCAAAATTGGAAGCTATTAGCATTGAAGCTAGGATAAATCCTGCGAGATCCAAGGCTTCTCGGAGGGCCGCGGCTAAAAGTGGTTGGTCGATGTTTTCGACAGGATCGTCGGGTAATTTAAAGTCGTCTGGCAATTTTTCCCAAGTTACAGTATACTGGCTTTTGGTTACGTCCGGTTTCGATAATGTTTGCGTCATTTATTTTCCTGGTTGCGATAGAAAGAGTTTTTTGTTAATAGGATTTGGACAATAACTTTAATGCCGGCTGCGAAAGCCGCACCTTAGTAACTAAAGCAACTCGCGAATCTTGCAATAATTGCGGTTATTCAATGATACCCTGTTTTAAGGAGTATTTTCGGGAGCCACTGGTTCTGCTGATCTTGCAGTTTGAGAAGGTATAACAGGCAATTTGGGCTGTTTTTGCAAGCTGGGAAATCCCGGCTCTACTGATTGATTTCTGGCAGTTTTACTCGCATTTACTTTCTCAGAAAGGGGAGCTAATGTTTGAGTCACTTTAACTTGCTGTCGCAGTTGTTCTGTCGAACCCAATAAGCCTCCCAATCCGTTGAATAACCTGCGAATATTGTTGCGGAAAGCCGGATCTCCTGTCAAATCATCCACGTCGGAAGTAATTTTCTGCACGTTCTGAAATGTAGCTCGTGCAGAATCTAGGGTTTGCTGCAATAATAGCAAAGTGGCGGGATTGTTTACCTGGCTGGATAAATCTCGCAAGTTACTAGAAGCTTGGGCCGCATTCGCTGATAAAACTTCTAAATTGTTCAGCAATTGTCCTTGGTTGATTCGATTTATTGTCGGACTCAAACTGCTGACAGCTACCCGCAGTTCCTGACTGCTTTGATTGATGTTATTCAGAGTAGAGACTAAACTGCCGCGGTTGGTTGCTACTAAAGAATTGACTTGGTTGGCTGTTAATGTAATTTGATTGGCTGCTTGAGTTACTGCATTAGCAGAATTTATCGCAGCGGCAGATACGGCTTTTGTGGAAGTGTCCGCAGTAGCTGCTACTTTAGAAACATCAGCGGCGGCGGCTGATATTTCCGTCTTGAGCGATTGATTTAAGGTGCTAGCTTCTCCCTTTAATGATTGATTTAAACTGCTAGCTTCCCCCTTTAATGATTGATTTAAACTTGCTATTTCGGTTTTGACAGATTGATTTAAACTCCCAAGGTCTCCCCTTACAGATTGATTTAAAGTTTTTATTTCCGCTTGGGCAGTTTGAGTTAAGCTTGATAAATCTTGAGTGAGTTTAGCTGCACCTTTAGCTGTGTTTGCTGTATTTTCTGCAAGAGATTTAATATTGTTGAACAGCGCGGGGTCAGTGTAGAAATTAGCTAGGCGGACTGTGGATTTAATTAGTTCATCGATAGTGACTCCAGCTTGACCTTTTAAGCGCGAATTTTGACAGATAATCTCTGGGGGACAGTCGGCACTAACGGGATTGGCGGTAACTAATGATTCTGGCAAAATCGAGTTGGGGGTAATGTCGATCGACGATTCGCCAATTAAACCCGATTTATTCGCTTCGATCGTAACATCCCTGGGAATCACTAAAGTTCCGGGGGCAATCTCCAGCGTCACGTCTACGCCGTTGGAACCCGGTTGGAGGGCGGTAATTTTACCGACTGCAACCCCGCGATACCTGATGGGCGTACCTATTTGCATTCCTTGGGCGCTGGCAAATTCTACGGCGAATTTGTAGCTGCGGTTCCCTACCTGCACGCCCCGCAGCCAGAGCACTAAGCCGCCAAATAAACCGATTCCTACTAAAATTAAGAACCCGACAGAACCTTCTCTTACAGTTCGCGATCGCATATTACCTCCTTAGTCATTGGTCATTGGTTATTAGTCATTCATCATCGGTCATTTCAATCTAAAATCTAAAATCTAAAATCTAAAATTGGCTGACTATCCAAGCGCTTGAATTGGCCCAGTAACACTGCCGCTAAAAAATTGTCGGATAAGTAAATTATCTGTCGATGCAATGTCATTGACAGTTCCCTCCCACTGCACTTTGCCTCGATAGAGAAACACGATGCGATCGGCAGTGCGGCGGATGGTACTGTCTTGGTGAGTGACGATCGCATAAGTGCTGCAAACACCTTGGGCCGCCTGCAAGTCCCTGATTAAATCTTCAATTACCGTCGAAGCGATCGGATCTAAACCCGCCGTCGGTTCGTCGTACAGCAAAACCTCTGGATTATCCCTGTCATTATCAGGATTCGCCATGATAGCGCGGGCAAAACTTACCCGCTTCCTCATTCCCCCAGACAACTGCGCCGGATAGCGTTCGCCAATTCGCGGCAAACCCACCATCTCCAACTTTTCCTCCACCAATTCCCGAATGCGGCGGCGCGGCAGCTTAGAATGCTGGTAAAGTAAA
Source organism: Microcoleus sp. Z1_B2 (assembly GCF_036700325.1). Lineage (NCBI taxonomy): Bacteria > Bacillati > Cyanobacteriota > Cyanophyceae > Oscillatoriales > Microcoleaceae > Microcoleus > Microcoleus sp. Z1_B2. The sequence goes on along the minus strand of NZ_JAUBOQ010000040.1, from coordinate 49,593 downwards.
AAACCGACATTCTCCTCCACCGTCAGCGAATCAAACAAAGCCGCTTGCTGAAACACCATCCCAATTCCGATCGGATCTGCCACGTCGTCCACCCATCCGACTCTGCGCTGTCCCTGAACAAAAACCTCACCGGCATCCGGGGCCAACAAACCCGCAATTATCCGCAGAATCGTAGATTTCCCCGTCCCGGAAGGGCCAATAATTGCCAGGGCCTCTCCCCGATAAATCCTCAGATCCACTCGATCGAGGATCGGGTTCTGGCCGAAGGACTTACTTACCCCCTTGAGTTCGATTAGTGGCTCAGCCATAGCATGTTATCAATAAGTTGTCAGTCCTCAGTCATCAGTCTACCTAATGACTCATGACTCATGACTAATCACTAATTACTTAAATTGACTGCCAGAATCAAAACTCTCTTGTATTGTAAATTTGTCAGATCGAGCTGTTCCAATACCCTTAAGACTAATTAACCATGTCAATTAGTTCACTTCCTAAAGCCCTCCGCGTCTTGGCTAAAGCCAAGCAGGTTTTTGCCCAATCCAGAAATCCTTACCCCCCTTCTTTGCGGAACGGGCGAGTTCACCAGTGGTTTAAGTGGTTAGCCCCCGGACTGTTAGTGAAACGGTGGCTGCTGATTAGTGCCAGCGGCGTGGTACTTGCCACTTTGGGTTTAGCGATTTGGACTGGGATGACTCCCATTTTCTTCTTATTGCAATTATTGAGAAATTTTTTGGCGTGGATTGCGGAAGTTGTTCCTAATTACGTGTCGGGCCCGATCATCATTGCTGGCGGGATTTTATTAATTCTGTGGGGACAAACTCGCAGTTTGAACTCTATTACCCAAGTGCTGATGCCCGAAGGCAACGAGGAACTGGTCGATCGACTCCTCAACCACCGTCGCTTGCACCGCGGCCCGAAAATTGTGGCAATTGGGGGCGGTACGGGCCTTTCCAATTTGCTCAGGGGATTGAAGGATTACAGCGCCAAAATCACTGCTATTGTCACGGTGGCGGATGATGGCGGGTCTTCCGGGCGGCTGCGGCGGGAAATTGGGGTATTGCCGCCGGGAGACATTCGCAATTGTTTGGCTGCTTTGGCAGATGAGGAAAAGTTATTGACTGAGTTATTTCAATATCGCTTTCGGGCTGGTGACGGTTTGGTGGGTCACAGTTTTGGGAATTTGTTTTTGACAGCGATGAGCGATATTGCTGGAGATTTGGAACAGGCGATCGCCGCGAGTTCTAAAGTTTTAGCAGTTAGGGGAGAGGTGCTGCCGGCTACTCTGAGCGACGTTTCTTTGTGGGCAGAACTGGCGGACGGCCGCAGGATTGAGGGGGAGTCAAGCATTACAAAAGCTAACGGAAAAATCATCAAAATTGGCTGCACTCCTGCTAATCCTCCGGCGTTGCCCAAGGTCGCCCAAGCACTTCGGGAAGCGGATTTTATCATTATTGGGCCGGGGAGTCTTTATACGAGTGTTATTCCGAATTTGTTGGTGCCGGAAATTGCTGATGCGATCGCCAATAGCGAAGTTCCCCGCATTTATGTGTGCAATATTATGACTCAGCCGGGGGAAACTGACGGATACAGTGTTGCAGACCACATTCGGGCGATCGACCGCGCTTGCGGTCGGCCGCTGTTCGATGCTGTAGTAGTTCAAGGAAAAGTCCCTTCTGCAAAGGCTTTGATTCGCTATTCTCAGGAGGATTCTTATCCGGTTGTGCTCGATCGAGAAGCCGTGACGCAATTGGGGCGGCGAGTTGTCATCGCCAATGTCATGGATGAAGATCAAAATACGGGTTTAATTCGCCACAATTCTCAAAGGTTGGCGGGAATGTTGCTGCGTTGGTACGGCCGCGCCCAGAACATTTAAGCTGTTGAGTGTTGACAGTGGACAGTTGACTAATTTTATTGGTTATTGGTTATTAGCAGCCGCAAGCGAGTAACAAATAACAAATGATTAAGGACTAATGACTAATTATTGAAATGAAAACTTTGCTTCCAGATTCTGAGGCTACGCGCAAGTTTGGTGCTGCGTTAGGTCGATCGCTCCCCGCCGGCACTGTAATCTTATTACAAGGAGATTTAGGTGCGGGCAAAACTACCTTGGTTCAAGGCATCGCTGAAGGTTTAGGAATCTCAGACTCGATCGAGAGTCCTACTTTTACGCTGATTAACGAGTATTTTGGAGGACGAATTCCGCTGTATCATCTAGATTTGTATCGACTAGAACCCGACGAAGTGGAGGCTTTGCACTTAGAAAGTTATTGGGACGGGTTAGAAATGGATTTGGGAATTGTGGCGATCGAATGGGCGGAAAGATTGCAGTACAAACCCGAAAATTATTTGCAAATTTCTTTAAGTTATCTAGATAACGGGCGGCAAATTGAAGTAATTGGTAATGGCGACTTATTGGATTGGCAATTGGAAATTTGAGAAAAGGCGATCGAACTTACGGCGTCGGACGGTTGACTCGAATCAATTTCCCCCTCAAAGTTTCCTCACCAGCAATAGCATCATTGATGCGTGTTGCCAACATTTCTACATTCCGATTTTTTGTGCAGACAATAATACCTGCATGGTTTGACTTTCGGTTGTGCAGCCCGATAAAATCAAACCGATTTAATGTCAAAATAGCTCGATCGTTAGTAATAGCAAATTCTAGGACTTCAGGATCGGGAATGCCCAGATTTGCTTTTCCTGCTTCCTGAACAGTAAGCACATTGTGACCAAAAGCCCGCAGCAATTCCACAACTGGCAAAGGAAATTGTTCGTCTGCATACAATAGTGCCATAAGTTATGCTTCCTCATTTTTGCTGATTGCTTCTTCAATTTCCTCTATATGTGAATCAGCATAAGTCCAAACATTGACCAAATCAGCAGCACTTAGATGGGGATAAAATTGTAGAAGTTCGGAATCGCTTGAACCTTCATTGCGAAAACCAACAAGCAGCCACACTGGAATCCGAGTTTTGGCAATACAAGCATCACCGCCACAAACTCCGGGAGTCTTCGTGATTCCCGGCCAGCTATTGCTTAAACTTTGGGTTAACAGCCGTATTGCTTCAGATTTCTCGATCGGAGTTAAGGCAAGAAGTTGTGTTTCTAGTTCTTGGAGCATAGGTAATATCGCCTCGATCGTAAGGGAATATACTTTTATAAGTTTAGCAAAAATTTGGGGTTCAGTCCTGATTGCACTACCAACCAGATAATTATTGACAAATTTTTTGGACTTATCTCGATAACGGGTGGCAAATTCAAGAGATGCGGACTGGCGAGTTATTGGATTGGGAATTGGAAAATTGAGAAAAGGCGATTCCCTACGGGATAGCTACGCTCGCGCGTACTTACTGCGGCGGGCGGTTGACTCGAATCAATTTACCTCTCAAATTTTCTTCACCAGCAATAGCATCATTGATGCGTGTTGCCAACCTTTCTAGATTTTTATCGTCTGTACAGACGATAATACCCGCATGATTTGGTTGTTGAGCGTGCAAGCGAATGAAATGCCGACGATTTTGCGTCATAACCGCCCGATCGTTATTCACAGCAAAGGCTAATACTTCGGGGTCATCATCTCCGGCATTTCCTGCCTCTTGAATAGTCAGGGCATCGTGACCGAAATTTCGCAGCAATGCCACAACAGGAAACGGGAACTGTTCATCTGCATAGAGACGTGCCATAAATTATACTTCCTGCATCATTGCTGCTGCTTCTTCTCGGAGTGCTGTTTCAATTTCTTCGGAGTTAGCCTCAGCATAAGTCCAGACATTTACTAAGTTTGCAGCATTCAACTGGGGATAAAATTGTAGAAGTTCAGCATCACTTGAACCTTGACGGCGCAAACTCACGAACAGCCAAACGGGAAGTCTAGTTTTGGCAATGCAAGCATCGCCTCCACACACGTCGGGAGTTTTGGTAATTCCTGGCCAGCTATTGTTTAAACTTTGGGTTAAAAGCCGGATGGCTTCAGCTTTCTCAGTAGGAGTTAAGGCCAGGAGTTGTGTTTCTAGTTCTTGAAGAAGCATGGGTAATATCGCCTTTGCGATGCAGGAATACCCAATTATAACATTTGATTTAAATTCATGCTTACTCAGCGTCAAATGTCAATGCTTCTCCCCTCACATTTGTATCCAATTTACCATTCTCAAAAACAACTTTTCCTCCCACAACAGTCACAACTGGCCATCCAGTTAAATTCCATCCTTCAAAGGAACTCCAGCCGCACTTGCTCGCCATCTCTGCGCCGACTACCGGGCGGTATTTCTCCAAATCAACTAAGACTAAATCTGCATCAAAACCCGGTGCTATTTGCCCTTTATTCGGAATCTTATAAGCCTTAGCAACTGCCGCCGACATCCAATTAGCAACTTGTGCCACTGTACATCTTCCCTCTACTGCTTGGGTCAGCATCAAAGGCAAAGAAGTTTCGACACCGGGCATTCCAGACGGCGTATTCGGATAATCTTGAGCTTTTTCTGCTAATGTATGTGGCGCATGGTCTGTGGCGATAAAATCAATTACGCCGTCGAGTAAAGCTTGCCAAAGTATTTCGTTATCGCGGGGCTCGCGCAAAGGCGGATTCATTTGAGCTAAACTGCCAATTTTTTGATAGGCGCTGGTATTTAACAACAAATGCTGCGGCGTTACTTCTGCCGTTACCCAACTCGGTTTTTCCTGACGCAAAAACTCAGCTTCATCCCCCGTTGAAAGGTGCAGAATATGCAGTCGGCGCTGATATTTATTAGAAAGTTTTACTGCTAGTTGAGTTGCCAATAAAGCTGCTTGATTGTCTTGAATTTGCGAGTGAACTGCAATATCGGTAATACCAGCAAATTCTTGACGACGCTGGTTGATTCTAGCTTGGTCTTCTGCGTGTACCGCAATTAGTCGATCGCCCTTAGCAAAAATCGCCTCTAAAGTTGCTTCTCCATCCACCAACAACTGCCCGTGCATCGAACCCATAAACACCTTAATTCCCGGAGTCGGATTGGCATCCAACAAATCGGGTAAAATCTCAGGAGTAGCCCCAATAAAAAAGCCGTAATTCACCAAACACTTCTCGGCAGCGCGGCGCAGTTTGTCATCTAAGGCAGCTTGGGTTGTGGTCAGAGGTCGCGTATTCGGCATTTCCAGAAACGATGTCACGCCGCCTTTAGCGCAAGCACAGCTAGCGGTAAATAAGTCTTCCTTGTGTTCTAAACCCGGTTCCCGGAAGTGTACCTGGGGATCAATTACTCCGGGTAACAGAGTTAAGCCTTTCGCATCTATTTCTCGATCGCCCGATTCGACAATTTCAGCAGCCACTTGGACAATTTTGCCATCGCATATTTGTACATCTCCTACCAAAAACTCACCATTGGGCAAAAGAATGCGAGCGCGACGGATTAACAAACTTGATTGGGCAGTCATAAGATATCCTTAATTCAGTAAACAGCGTGCTAGCATGGAAGCATTATTAAGTTTATAATTCGTATCCAGCTCAGTCACTACAATACCCTATGACTCGTCTAGACAAGTCAGCCGACGAAAAACCTCCGCAAGAAACCGAAAATCCTTGGATCGAAGGAATTAAGACGATCGGCTTAGCAGCATTTTTGGCCTTTGGTATCCGCACCCTGGTTGCCGAAGCACGCTACATTCCCACCGGCTCGATGCTCCCAACCCTACAAATTAACGATCGATTAATTATAGATAAGGTAAGCTATCGATTCCAAGAGCCCCAGCGAGGAGATATTATCGTATTTATGCCTCCTGACCAGGCTAGTTTGTGCACGGGACAGCCACCACCGATCAAAGATGCCTATATCAAGCGAGTGATCGGACTTCCAGGGGACACTGTGGAAGTCAGAGAGGGAAAAGTTTTTATTAACAAGCAGCCGCTACAGGAAAAATATATTGAAGAAATTCCACAGTATCCCTACGGGCCTGTAGTTGTAGCTCCAAATTCTTACTTGGTGCTCGGCGACAACCGAAACGCAAGCTGTGACAGCCATTATTGGGGCTTTGTACCCAAGCAAAATATCATTGGTAGGGCAATTGTGCGTTTTTGGCCACTCAACCGCACAGGTTCGATCGACCCCACGCCCCTTTATCCCGCTAAAAATTAGCTAGATCCCCGACAACTTCTGCGAAGTGGGGGCTCTAAACTGACTGATATGATGTCCGGTCGATCACCCGAAATTAGGTAGGGGCGGGTTCACCAACCATAATCGTCAATAATTGACAATCTCAAAAACCCGCCCCGGTCGGGATATTATGGTTAATCGATCGGACATGATATGACTGGATCAAATCTAAAATCTAAAATCTAAAATCTAAAATCGCCTGACGTTTCGCGATCGAGAACTTTCACAACTTTGTTATACATATCCTCAGCTTCTTGCTGCGAATTGCCAATACTCGTCACTCCCAATTTACCAAACTCCGACAAACAACCCATTAAATGAAACACACTCCCCGTCTCAGTACCGCTGTCAAAGTGCAGTTGATTGTCAGCAATAATATCCATCAAATCGTTCGGTAATAATCCCCGATAGCGCTCTTTTTTTAAATTGTCCGAAGCGACATAATATTTGGGACGGCCCTGCAGGCTGTAAAATAATCCTGTCGAACGTTCGTACCGACCGTTTGTTAACAGCTTCAAAGCCATAAACGGATGAGTTGTGCCTCCTTTACGTAAGTTAATTTCTATTGCTTGCATATCCCATTTCCCATCGGATTGCTTTACAGCGAGAAAATCTACTCCAAATCTCTCTAAAGCCCCTTTTTTAGCTAAGTTTTGCCCTACTTTCCATCCCAATTCTTGCAACGCCAGCCGGTAAGATTCGTCCGCAGGAAATCGGCAACCTAAGAAAATTTGACCGTCTGGGCCTCCTAAAATTTGGTCGTGGGTTGAGAGAATTTCTACTTCGCCGCTGGGGACAATTCTGCCTTGAACGCTGGGCGAGAACTTTTCTTCTCCTTCGATAAATGCTTCGGCAATTGCCCCTAATTCGGGAATGCGGCTGCTAAAATTTTCCCAGGTTTCGCCCGTTGCTTGAAAGCGCAAATTATGGAAGCTATCGCCAATTGCCTTCGCTCTTTCTGTAGATGTTTTACCTGCGAGGGACTTCAGATCTAAAATTGCATTCCCTTCCCCCGAAAAACCTTCATTTAACTTAATTACGATCCGTTGCAAATGCGGCTGCCTTGCCCACAAATCCGCCGCAGCTTCCGCTAAATCTTCCGCATTCCACACCAACTCGGAACCGTCAGGATAAGGCACGCCACATTCTTTAAAAATTTGCCTGCTACCGCTTTTGGTTCCCCAGTATAACAGATCCGGATCGCTAGCCAACAAAGGAATCCCCAATTGAACAGATAACTCCCGTTCTAAGGGCGTCGAGTTATAACAAACCATATAGGATTTTGTCGGCCGCACTGCTTGACGAATGCGCTCCATCAAGCGGGGGCGCTCTAAAATTTTCTGGGTGAGGGATTTGGCAGAAGCATCGTAAGCACTGAACAGCAAAAGCCGATCGCGCGCGTGAGAAAATGGAATTCCCGGCAGCAATTGCAGGTAATAATCCACAATCATCGGGTGCAAGGGTTCCGAGGTAATGTAAATTAAGCGCGTGCGGGGATTTCGCAGGCGAATCAATGAAAATAAATGCCGCTCTTCGTAGTGGTAAGCACCCTCAACTTTCTGCATTTCTTGCTGATCTAAGCTGACAGAAGGAATGATAATAATGTCACAATCTCCGCCGTCGAATTCTTCTATCGCTCGCCAACGTTCCCGTAATTCTGCCTGAAGATCGCGAAACTTCTGCGCGGATTCGGAAGATGAATTATTTAACTCTTGCATGGCGCTTTATCCTAACTCTTCAAATAATTATTGCTGATGATGTCAAGTGTGTCAGCCCAAATACCTGAGACAACTCAGACAGTTTTTTTCTGACGCACCTTACGGGGAATATTGACAAAAATGCCCAAATAGTGATTTAAGGTGCGTCAGTCGAAATATTTGAGGCAATTCAAACAGTTTTTTCTGCCCCCGCCCAAAAACCGATACCGTGCCACGTACTCCTATCGTGAATCTCCAAAAATTTTAGACCAAAGTTTAATCTCCCAGATTCATCTGTGGAATAAATCTAAAATCTAAAATCTAAAATCTAAAATCCACTGACGTACCCTACCGGGGAGTGTCGGGGACGATCGTCCATTTCTGTCAATCTGCTTTAAGAAGCTCGCCGCGCTCGAAAAAGTCTGGCATATTCCAATATCGGCTCTAACCGCCGTTGATTTCGCTTAAAGGCCGAGATCGATTTTTCCGAAGGGCGGAACACTAGGGGAGCCGAATATTTGTTCAGCATCTCGATTTCTGGCGACTGGCTCATCAGCATCAACCGCACGTCTTTGTCGAGCAAATAACTCAGAGAAAGCAAATCTCCCATGTTAGTAAAATCGTTGCCGCGATCGCTAATTACAATTGTATCTTTAATCGATCGATTAGCTATCGCCTCTTTGTTAATAATTTTCGCAACTTCAGCATTAAAATAGCTCAAGTCTTTGCTCCACCAAGTATCAGAAAAAGCGCTGACGGTACAGGATGCTATACTTGCTGTAAAAACCAGGGCTAAAATGACTTGCCAAAACCGCTGCTGAATTTTCACGTTACTGGCGAGCAAGTAAGCAACTGCTAGCTGCACTCCTGGAAAGCAGGAAATCAGATACCGGCTGACGGCGGAACGTTTGCCACCTAGGATTAGATCCGGTAATGCCAGTATCAAAAAAGGTACAAAAATTGATGTTACAATAAACAGCCAAGTTGAACTGCTAGTGCGGCGGCAGATTGTGTAAAGGGCTGCCACAATTAACAGCAAAAATGGCAATCTCAGCAGATAAGTCCAACTATTATCAAACCCGAAGTCGAAGTCAAAAAATAATGATGTAAAGCTGAGCGTCCACAATTTGACAAGATACAGCCAACCCGGAGATACTCGCGTCCAATCTGTCGTAACTGATGCTCGTTCCAGGTTGGTGGCCAGCACGTAAATCCAGGGAATATACAATATTAAAGCTGCTGTTACTGCTAAAAAAAATTGGGAATTAGTTACATGACCTCGCAATTTTGTTTTTTTGACAAACAGCCAGTAAGAAATTATAAAAACTCCGTGTCCGATGAGTGTTAAACTGAAGAATGGGTGAGTGTAGAAACCAAGAGCGATCGCCAGCGAGTAAAATACCCAATTTTTCCAACCCCGCAACCGCACTGCTCTCAGCAGCAGCCAACTGCTGCCAATAACTATGGCTGTTAGCAAACTGTACTGCCTTGCTGTCTGAGCAAACAATATGTCAAAGGGTGATAAAGCCAAAAGTGCTGTTGCTAATAACGCCGCCAAATTCGAGGCGAAAAGTTCCTGAGCTAAAGCGTACATCAAAGGCAGCGACAGCAAACTCAATATTGCTGGCAAACTGCGCGATGCTGTTAGAGAACTGCCAAATTCCTGCATCCACCAACGAGCCATGAGAAAGTATAAAGGCGGATGCTGCGGGTCTTCTAGTGCTAAAGAACGAATCGTGTCTGCTTCTGTACTTCCCGGTTTAATCCGCTGATATTTTTGCAATTGTGGTGCAGGAATAATCCGGTTTTGGAATAGTTCGTTGTCGATTTCTTGGCGGGTGAAACCAGCGGCGCGGATTGATGTGTAAGCTTCGTCGTGCCAGTACAGTTTGCGATCGATCTCAAAAAACCGAAATCCGATACCAAGTAAAATGCCGATCGCCAATAAGTTAATCAACCAGCCGGAATTTTTGCTATTGACAGATGTGTCTTGATGTGTTGTAGATGCCATGCTTGTCCTAATTGTGGCGATTACTTGTTACCAGGAAGAGCCTGGTAACACAGATCCGGAGGCTCTGCCTCCAATTTTAATGTCAGCTTTTCGAGGCAGAGCCTCGCTTACATCGGTTCCCAGACAGAGCCTGGGAACCAGTTAAATATCTTCTACATCTTGGGCATTCTGAAGGCGGGAGCAGGCTGAACCACCCCAAAATCAAGAATCTTCAACCAAATGCTCCCAGAACCTCCAGACCCCAAAAATAACTGCTAACATACGTGTTGTACAGTTAATCAACAAGCTCCGCAAGGGGTCTACCCGCGTACCGCAAATGGCAAAAAGCAAAGATGCGTCAAAAACTTCCACTGAAAACTCAGAAAAGCAAAAAGCTCTAACTTCCGTACTCTCCCAAATCGAGCGCAGCTTTGGCAAAGGGGCGATCGTCCGATTGGGAGACTCCACTCGCATGAGGGTAGAAACCATTCCCACCGGAGCCCTGACACTGGACATTGCTTTGGGCGGCGGTTTGCCAAAAGGTCGAGTTATTGAAATTTACGGCCCGGAAAGTTCCGGTAAAACAACTCTAGCTCTCCACGCGATCGCCGAAGTCCAAAAATCCGGCGGTATCGCAGCCTTCGTCGATGCCGAACACGCCCTCGATCCTACCTACGCCTCAGCTTTAGGCGTCGATATTGAAAATCTCTTAGTTTCCCAGCCGGATACCGGCGAAATGGCCCTAGAAATAGTCGATCAACTCGTCCGTTCCGTCGCCGTCGATATCGTAGTAATTGACTCCGTAGCCGCCCTCGTCCCCCGCGCCGAAATCGAAGGCGACATGGGCGACTCCCACATGGGTTTGCAAGCGCGCTTGATGAGCCAAGCTTTGCGGAAAATCACCGGCAACATCGGCAAATCCGGCTGTACCGTCATTTTCCTCAACCAATTGCGGCAGAAAATCGGCGTAACTTACGGCAACCCCGAAACCACAACCGGCGGTAACGCACTCAAATTCTACGCCAGCGTGCGACTTGACATTCGCCGCATTCAAAGCTTGAAAAAAGGTACAGAAGAATACGGCAACCGCACGAAAGTTAAAGTTGCTAAAAATAAAGTTGCTCCGCCTTTCCGTATTGCCGAATTTGACATTGTATTTGGCAAAGGCATTTCTACTTTAGGCTGTCTGACTGACTTGGCCGACGAAATGGGAGTAATTCTGAAAAAAGGTTCTTGGTATAGCTACAACGGAGAGAACATAGCTCAAGGACGAGACAAAGTGATCCAGCACATGGAGAAAAACATCGATTTCAAAAATGAAATTGAGGAGCTAGTTAAAAAGAAACTTGAGACTGGTGCTCTGGTTTCTGCTAATTCTGTCGCTCCTATTGAGGTAGATGATGTAGATGATGTAGATGATGTAGATGATGTAGATGATGTAGATGATGTAGAAGTTTTGGACGAAGAAATCTAAGTTTTTTAGTCCTCAATTATTACTCGTTTACTGGTTGTTTACTCGTTTTACTCGTTACTTTCGCAAAGAACGAAAGTAACGCTCAACAGCGACAAGCGAGCCTCGAATTTAATTTTCGCTCGGCTTCGGCTCGCTTGTCGCTTAAATGGGTTAAGAGTAGGACTTGCAGGTACAGCCAGTAAACCAGTACACCAGTAAACCAGTAACACAGCGAAAGGAAGCAGTAGTGGAAGATACGGACTATACCATCATCACTAGACGGGATGCGGAGGATGCCGTGGTGATGTCGCTAGAGTTCTTTAATAGTTTGCTGGAAACAGTTCATTTACTCAAATCTCCCGCCAATGCTGCCCATTTGGAGCGTTCTATTGCTCAGTTTAAGCAGGGGAAAGTGGTAGAGCGAAATTTGTTGGATGACTAGAAAGTTAGTATGGACGGATGAGGCTTGGGGCGATTATTTATATTGGCAAGGGCAAGATAAGAAAACGTTAAAACGAATTAACAAGCTAATTGAGGCAACAATCCGATTGCCGTTTGAGGGGATCGGAAAGCCAGAACCACTGAGGGAGAATCTGGCGGGAGCATCTCATATTTGTAAAAATACTTCTTTGGGCTCCTGGCTCCTGACTCCTGACTCCTAACTCCAATTTCTAGCTAGGCTACTTTCATTGAGATGCTCCCTATTTACGAACACTTATTCAGGCATAGAAACTGGCTGAACGTATTGAGAATTAGCGCGCACATAACAGCCTTGTCTTGTCAGCAACCAGGGTTGACCGTTCGCCATCGTAATCGCATTTGCTCCCCTGAGTTCAGCAGCAACTGTATCTCTATCCGCGCGGTAAACTTGTTGAATTGCTCCGTTTGCGTTCTTGCGGCAGTTGAGTTGTCCATCTCGCGACGTGACTCGCCAAGTAGGCCAAGTTACAAGACCATTTGTTGGACTCGACCAAGTATTAGCATTGCTAGAAGTATAGTCGCCACTTGCATTAGGACGCGGTAAAGCTTCGACTAAATTTACTTTAAATGTCTGGCCAATAGAAGGACAATTTTCTCCTGCTTTCACCTTCCAAGTAACTTCGGCTCCCAATTGGCTGCTTCTTCCAACTTGACGCCTGATAATGGCAATATCTCCAGAACAAACAATTTTTCGGCCAGGGCCTGTCGCAGTGTCTTTGAAAGTCCCATTGTAATAGTAAGAGCCTGCTGCTCCTTGGGAACGGGTAATTTGAATATTGCCCAAAAATTCCCGATTGCCTACTTTGGTTAAGTAAAAACCGCTGCGATTGTTTCCTTTTTCTGACAAGTTTAAAGTAGTTTTACCGTTAGGATTAATATAAGTGGTAGCGCTAGCAGCAGCGCACCAAATCAATGACACAACTCCTGTGGATAACAAAATGGAAAGTTTTTTCATAGTAACACCTTGTATGAATCTCTACTTTATTTGTAGCTGTTGGTGAACATATTTGACCAGTCGCTCAAATGAGTGACACTCATTTGAGCGGCATTCTAACGACATACGGGCCATCCCCCATGATTACCACTACAAATTGGGCAACCACGGGGGATTGGCACTACTGCGTAATTCCTAAACATCAACTCTGCATAACTTCACCTTACTTCAGCTTGCTTCAGCTCTCTTCACTTGTATGCACCTGCATCACCATGCCTGCAAGCTTCCACTTCTGACTCATTGCAGGTTCTAATAATTAGCAGCAGAATAAATTTATATACGTAAGTAAGGGAGTTCCAATCACCGCTAAATACTGTAGATTTTACGGGTACTTCCCGGTGAGTCAAGTTGGGATTCCAAACACTAGGGCGATGTTTACAGATAGCAGATTTCACATCTAAGAAGGTTTGTAAAGAAATGTAAAAGCTCCTGAAAGCCAATTGCTGTGACAGAAAGTACGGTTTCTAAGCTGAGTAGGTAAAAAAAGTCGTCTTGATTAAGCGCAAAAATGAACTTGACAAACACAAATTAATTTTCTCTAAAATTAAATCATTGTTGAAGGGAGAATAAATTATGGCTGACGGTCAATTAGGAGTTATATTAAAGATGGCTCAAACAATTAATCCTCAAATTGAGAGCGATCGACATTTTGAAATAGAATTGGCAAAATTGCGCCAACTGCCAGCAGGAACATTAGGGTGCTCAGTGGCGCGGTTTCTAGACAAACAAGGCTTTGAGCCGATCGCATCGGGAGACTGGATTGGTGCGAAACCACGACGTGTGGCACGTTCTGACTGGTCTTTCAGCTTCAACAGAAGATGAATTGGTACTTCAAGCGTTTACTCGCGCTCAAGTATTTCGTCCTTCTTGTGCGATTTTAGTGTTAGTTGGACCCATCGGCGGGTTAAGTTGCGCGATCGGACAAATTATCAAAGGCTTAAAACACGGAAAATTAGCCACTCGGTTAATTAATTGGGACGTTGCATCTGATTGGGAAACACCTTTATCTGAAGTTCGAGAAAAACTCGAAATTCTACCCTTAATTGATTAGATTTTAACTCGTTACCTGATTGCAAAAGTATGCAAAGCAAAAGTTACAAACCGGAAATTAGCCTGAGCCCACGCGAAAGAGCGATCGCGCAATTAGTAGCCCAAGGCCTGCCAAACAAATGTATTGCCAAAAATTTAAATATTAGTCACTGGACGGTTGCTACTTACGTGAGGCGAATTTTTATCAAACTCGGTGTTTGTTCCAGAACTGCGATGATTGCACTGCTGATCCAAGAAAATTTGCTCTGGGACTGATCGATAAGTCAATACGGTTCAGTTAAGCCCGATCCTCCCTAGCCCCCCTTCTTAAGGGGGGAACAAGAACTTACTCAAAGTCCCCTTTCTTAAGGGGGATTTAGGGGGATCTCCGAGGAATAAACAGTTTTAACCCAAGCGTATTGATCAATAAGTAGGGTGCGTCAGATATTAAGAACGGGCAAGATGCCCGTTCCACAAAAATTCAATCTTCTTGTGGAACGGGCATCTTGCCCGTTCTTATTTGCAAGCGTTAATTTTTTTCTATGCTACAGCCACAGAAGAAGAAGAATGTCTCAGAAAACTCAGCAATTCTCGATTCACCGTTTGCGGCGCTTCCTGCTGAATCCAGTGACCGCAGTGAGGAACTAATTTCAACTTAAACGGAGCCGTAATTAATCTGTCTAAACCTTCTACAAGTTTGTGGCTCAAAAACGCATCTTCTTCTCCCCAAAGCACCAAAGTAGGCACTGTCACAGGTTCTAATTTCTGCCCCAAATTCCAAAGCCTCTGCGGGTGAAACATCTGGCGGTAATAATTGATAGCGGCGGCTAATACTCCCGGCTTTTCTAAAGCAGTCTGATAAATCTTAGTTTCCTCAGCGCTAAAAGAGCCTTTGCGAACAGCTTGTCCTTGGAAAACATTGTGAACAAAATCTTTCAAGTTTTGCCGGATCAACAATTCCGGAATGCCGGGAACCTGAAATGCCAAAACGTACCAACTGCGGCGGATTTGATCTAAATTGCTCGCCATTTCCTGCATGAATCGCTGCGGGTGCGGAGCGTTTAAAATTGCCAAGCGATTGAGTTGTTCGGGAAATTTTTGAGCTAAGTGCCACGCAATCGCCCCTCCCCAATCATGACCTACAACGTGAGCTTTTGTATAACCGAGGCTCGCAATCAAACCGCGAATATCCGCGCTCAGCGTATCTAAATCATAGCCGCTTTCCGGCTTGTCGGAATCGTTGTAGCCCCGCAAATCCGGCACTACCACCTTGAAATGACGCGCTAAAGCAGGGATTTGATGACGCCAAGAGTACCAAAACTCTGGAAACCCATGCAGGAGGAGAACGAGTTCGCCTTCTCCTTGAGAAACGCAGTGCAGGCGGATGTTATTGGTTTCCACAAAGATGTGTTGCTGTTCGGAATCGAAAGAATTCATAGTTGGAAAGTTAGACTTATTTTCGGGAAGTACAGAACCCGCCGACTGGTAGCAGGCTAAAACGTCCCAATGGTGTTAATTTTTCTACTTTTATTGTAGCTGCTTTTCGATCCCCGTCAGTGCAATCTAATGAAACTTAAAACTTGTAGGGTTTTGGGGTGTCCGGTGTTTTAGGTGTAACTACTGAGTTGAAGTTTCTCACCTTAAATGTATTGTTTTAACAGCGGCGCAGGCGATTCAATAATAGCACAATTTCGTCCGTTGCCGATCGCATTTTTGCAGTCGATAGGTCAGATTGATTGACGATAATGCTAAACACCAGGGGTTCGTAATTCGGAACTTCGATATATCCCGACAGCGCCGAAACTCCGCTCATAGTTCCGGTTTTTGCTTGCAAATTTACGCGGCTTGGTGTAACATTAAAGCGATTTTTCAAAGTGCCCTTCTCGCCAGGGATCGGCAGTGACTGGCGGTAAATAGATGCAGCAGGTGAATTGGCCATAAGTCTCAAAGTTTGCACCAAGGCTTCTGGAGTAATTAAATTGTGCCGAGACAAGCCGGAACCGTCGGCTAATCTGTAGCTGTTTGGATTTACTCCTAATTGAGTTAAAACTGTTTTTAACTCTTTCAAACCCATTTCACCTGTATCCTCTTGTGGCACAGGCATCTTGCCTGTGAGTGTTTGTGGCAGGGGCATCTTGTCTGTAACTTTCCCCAACAATCTCAATAAAACTTCTGCATAAAGATTGTTGCTTACTCGATTAGTTTCTCTCACCAATTCCGCCAGCGGTGGCGATTCAACAGTCGCTAATTCTTGATTTAAATTGCGAGAAGCCGATGCAACTAAAGCCTGTTTAACAGGAATTCCCTCAGCCGCCAGGGCTTGTTGAAAATACTGCAAAAAATTATTAGCGGGGTTGACAACTGCGACATAAGCTGATTCAGGTTCTGCACCAACTTTCAACTGTCCACTAACTCGAATTATAGGTCGATCGAACTCCCGACCAATTTCAATAAACTCGGATTCGTTTTGGGCGACTGTTACTGAATTGTTCTGAAGTTGCCACTGATTTGCCAGCTTTGGTTCGGCAAAAGTAACTTTGAGAGGTTGCCCCAGAGCCTGGGGGGACAAGAGAAGGTCGATCGCGTTTTGATTGAAAATTAAACTGTTAATCGGCGCTCCGTAGCCAGCTTGCGCGTCTTCCCATTCCCAATTCGGATTGACTGCACTGCCTTGAAAATAGCTGTCATCGCCAATCAACTGGTTAACTTGACTGATTCCCCGCTGCTTCAACTGCTGCGCCAAAGATTTCAACTGAGCCTCAGCAATGCTCGGATCTCCCCTGCCGGCAACGTACAAACTTCCATTTTCGCCACTGTAAACCGATGTCTTAATCCGAAAGTCTGCACCGAGTTTCTGTAAAGCAGCGGCTGTAGTTAGCAGCTTGGCATTTGATGCTGGAATAAAATATTTTTGGGCGTCGCGGCTGTAGAGAGTAGTAGTAGAAGATAGAGGTTGAATCAAAATGCCCCAGCGCGATCGGCTAAATTCGGGACGGTTGGCGATCGCATCTACTTGTGCCCCCAAATCCCCAGGACAAATATCCCCAGCAACCGCCTGGGTTTGAGCAGCAACCGCCGACGGACGCCCCAGAATTAGGACGAACAAACTAAGCGCAATTCCTTGGATTTTCACAGTGCCAGTTCCTTAATAATAACTATTAAAATTTAGATGCGCCAGAGCTTGGAAGTGTCACCGAATCAAGTCAATATTAATAATAATAACGCGCATGAATTCTCGGATTGAACAGCGCCTCTACAGGTTTTCCCTCTTTGAGGTGCTCTTCCACAATCAAGGGTACATCACTCGGTTTAACTCGACAATACCAAATTTCGTCCGGGGTAACTCGTACAGTCGGGCCAGTGGTGCACTGTCCCTGACAGCTAGTAGCCTCAACTTTCACCCCTGCAACTTGTTGAGCTTCAAAAGCAGCTAGCACTGCTGCTGAACCATTTTTCAGGCAAGATTGATACTGGCAAACCAATACACAGCGCGCTTCTGGTTGGGAGTCTGGTTCTGTGGCTGGAGATTCTGGCATTGGTAAGGATTTATCCGCTCTTTAAGATATCTTAACAATCTTGTCAGACCGATCGCTCGCCGGAGTCCGGCAAAGGGCAGAATTTTATAGTGCGATCGAAAAAAACAGCAAAATTCTGGCATTCAAGCTTTTTCCTTCCTTCTACTTTCTAACGAATCCCTTCAGCAGAGCTGCCTTTCTTCAGTCTGTGCCGCCCTTTCCCTATATGATCGATTTAGAGCAACAACTCAATCAACCCCTAATCATGCCAAAAACAGTAGCCGATGTAATGAGCCGCGACCCGATTTTGGCGCGACCCGAAATGCCCTTGAACGAAGCGATTAAAATTTTAGCCGATCGACGCATTAGCGGTCTTCCCGTCGTAGATGAGAATGACTTGTTGGTAGGAGTCATCTCCGAAACCGACTTGATGTGGCGGGAAACCGGCGTAACTCCGCCCGCTTATATCATGGTGCTCGACAGCGTGATTTATTTGGAAAATCCATCTCGTTACGAGCGAGAACTCCACAAGGCTTTAGGACAAACAGTAGGAGAAGCGATGAGTAAAGAACCCGTTACCATCGGGCCAGATCAATCTGTCCAAGAAGCTGCCAAACTGATGCACGATCGCAGTATCCACCGATTGCCGGTGGTCGATACTGCGGGCAAAGTAATCGGCATCCTCACTAGGGGAGATATTATCCGATCGATGGCTGCGGAGTCTTAAATTAGCTGTTGCAGTTCCAGGACTGTATCAGAAAATGAGTCGTGAAGCGAAGCTATCCCGTAGGGAATCGCTCCTTAAATCTCGCTCGCTTTTGGCAATTACCAATTACCAAATCTAAAATCTAAAATCTAAAATCTAAAATCGAATGAGCATTACCCCTGAGTCTGTCGAACAATTGCTGAATTCCGAGGATTTTGGCGAAAGACTGCGAGCAGTCAACCAACTGCGCCAACTAGAACCCGCGCTCGCCTATAAACTAATTCAAATTGCGATCGGCGATAATAACGTCCGGGTTCGCTACGCAGCAGTCAGCCAATTATCAACCCTCGGTACCCAGAATCTGCCAAACGCTTTAGAGGTACTGCTCCACAGCCTGAACAACGACCCCGAACCCGACGTGCAAGCAGCAGCAGCCGATGCTTTGGGCGCATTGAAATTAACCGATGCTTTAGAAGATTTGCAGCAAGTTTATAGCAGTACCTCTGAATGGCTGGTGCAAATGAGCATCGTTGCTGCTTTGGGAGAAATGGGAGATCCGAAAGCCTTTCCGATGTTAGAAAATGCCCTAACTTCTGAAAACGAATTGATCCAAACCATTGCGATCAGCGCATTAGGTGAATTGGGAGATAAACGCGCGCTGCCGCTGCTGCTTCCCTACGCTTCCAATGCTGATTGGCAGATCCGTTACAGAGTAGCTCAAGCTCTGGGGCGGTTGGGCGGTAAGGAAGCAGAGGCGGCTTTGGAAATTCTCGCCAAAGATGAGGTTGAGCAAGTTGCTCAGGAGGCTAAAGCCGGACAAGAAAATAGTTTGAAATCTTGAGATTGCTTTTGTGATCCGGAACAACCCTGCGCGGTTGTGAATTTTGAATTAATTTAGAATTTTTTGTCAAGATTCTACTAAAAACTCTGTTCGCGATCGCACACATAATTCAGAAACCCGGTTTCTTGCTATATTTGTCGTTCCTCTCTTCTGCAAAAATCGTAGAAACCGGGTTTCTAGTCAGCCATCCAGCACGCTGGGTGCGTAGCGCAAACCTTACTAATCAGGAAAAATCTAAAATCTAAAATCTAAAATCTAAAATTGTATTGATGCCACGGGCGATCGCACATTCCTTTGAAACTCTCCTTAAATTCGAGCGTACTCTTCCATTTTCCAATCATAGCCAGCCTCTTGACATCCCCACTTTGATAACAGCTATAATCAAAATAGATAAAGCAGCGGCAGGAATTAATACAATTATTGAATTGTGTCCAGCCAGCTAGCGATCGGGGAAACTATCGTTAAGACGGTAAGCAATCTACCAGCAAAGCCAAGTCTTAAAACTCTCGATCATCCCCATGCTTGAACAACTACAAAATTCAGGTTCTCAGTCCTCGGACATTTTAACAGGAGAGCGATCTGCCTCTCAACTCGCACCAACTTCAACCAATCAAAACTTTATTTATAGAGTTTTAGAACTTACCAACATCGAACGCAGTAAATTAGGTTTGTCGCCACTAACCTTAAATACTCAGTTACTAAATGCTGCGGAAAATCACAGCCAAAACATGGCACTGCAAGACTTCTTTTCCCATACAGGCAAAGATGGTTCGTCATTCACCAGTCGTATTACTGTAACGGGCTATCAATTCTCAGCAGCAGCAGAAAACATCGCTGCGGGTTCTTCTACACCCGAACAAGTTGTATCATCTTGGATGAACAGCAGTGGCCACCGGGCTAACATTCTTAACCCCAATCTCAAAGAAATTGGGATTGGTTACTATTTCTTAGCCGACGATACAGGCACAGAAAATTTCAATCACTATTGGACGCAAGTTTTTGCGACTTCTCTTGACGGTAGTGTCAATCCCGCACCGACACCGACACCAACTCCCACACCAACTCCCACACCAAACACTATATCTATTACTTCGCCAATACCCAATGCTACAGGGGACGGCAGCCCGACGACAGCACCCAAAAATACAGCCAGCGGCGGCAATTATTTCCTATCAGATAGTGCCGATACTCAAATACCGACAAATGCTGCGGGATTGCCAATTTTTGCCCTTTCCGGCAAAGACAATCTCACGGGGGGAGAAGGTGCTGATAGCATTAATGGGATGCAAGGTGCGGATACAATTAATGGTGCCGGCGGCAATGACAGCTTATGGGGTGGCAAAGAATCCGATGTAATTGATGGCGGTGTTGGCGATGATTTTATCAGCGGCAACAACGATAACGATCGACTAATCGGATCTGACGGTAACGATACTATTCGCGGCGGAAAAGAAGATGATGTCTTGATTGGCGGTAACGGATCTGATTTGTTGGCGGGCGATCGCGGGCAAGATATGCTGACGGGCGGCGACGGAAATGATACGTTTATCTTGGCAGGAGGTTTGTCTGCTTCGGCTACTTTAATTAGTGCCGATGTAATTGTCGATTTGGGGGCTGGGGATAAAATTGGTTTGACTGACGGTATCGGGTTTGCAAACTTGACTTTTGAAGCTGTGAGTTTGCAGTTGGATGGAGGCGCAAGCGTCGCTTCTTGGGCGATTAAGTCTGGTAGTAATTATTTGGGAATCGTGCAGGGTGTAAGTGAAAGTCAGCTTACATCTTCTGTTTTTGTCAACGCCTAAAAAACATCATCTCCAGATTCCCGACTCCTCTAAGAAGTCGGGAATCTAACAACAAGAGCGCTTTACGTTGAATTTTGAGAGGATAATCAGGGGGGCTGTTTAAAGAGATTGATTGTGATACTGATTATATCAAGTCTTGCTACAATCTGCATCATTCCTAAGAGGGGTAAGTATGAAAAAAGTAGCCGTGTTTGGCAACGCTGGAGGCGGTAAATCAACTCTCAGCAAGAGATTATCAGAAATCACTGGTTTGCCACTTTACCCCTTGGATAAGATTCAATATCAATCTGGGGGCGCTGAGGTTCCAAATGAAGAATATAAGCGTACCCATGAGAAAATTTTGGCTACTGACCGATGGATTATAGACGGCTTTGGTTGCATGGAAACCGTCTGGGTTCGACTCAACGAGGCAGATACTCTGGTTTTTGTCGATCTGCCCCTATACGTGCATTTCTGGTGGGTGACTAAACGGCTGATTACAGGTAAGTTTATACCGCCAGAAGGCTGGCCCCAAAAGAGTCCGATCTTGAAGAGTTCAATTAATAGTTACCGCGTTCTTTGGTTGTGTCACAAGTATTTGACTCCCAGATATCGCGAGTATGTCGATCGCGCCCCAAATACCAAAAGTGTTTATCACATCAGATCCACTGCAGAGATTTCACAATTTTTTGCATCGATATCGCAAATGACAGTTGACAGTTGACAGTTGGCAGTTGGCAGTTGTTAATGACTAATGACTGCTGACTGCTGACTGCTGACTAATGACCAATCGATGCTACTGCCGATCGCAAATTCCCTTGAAATTCTCCCAAAATGCGATCGCACTCTTCCTTCTCCAAATTAGTCCAGTGCATCATCAAAGCTAATTTTACAGACTTGCCACTTTTTTCGAGCAAAAAACCCGCTTCATCCCGGTTCAAATCAGTCAAATCTTGCAACATCCGCACAGCCCGATCGCGCAATTTCTTATTAGTCACCGCCACATCAACCATCCGATTGCCGTAAACCTTCCCCAGCTTCACCATTACCCCAGTCGAAAGGATATTCAAAGCCATTTTTGTGACTGTACCGGCTTTCAAGCGCGTCGAACCCGCCACTACCTCCGGGCCAACCAACAACCGAATATCAACATCAGCCTCAAAATTCACTTGTTCGACGGGTACGCAAGCCATAAACACAGTTTTCGCCCCCCGCTGGCGCGCCGCCTGCAAAGCGCCCGCCACAAACGGCGTCGTACCCCCAGCCGTAATCCCGACAACCACATCTAAGTTGGTAATTTGACGGTGGGCGATCGCCTCAGCCCCATCCTCAGCCCGATCCTCCAAATCCTCCGAACTCCGCACCAAAGCCCCCGCACCCCCGGCAATTATGCCCTGTACGAGTTCTGGCGGCGTGCAGAAGGTGGGGGGACACTCGGCGGCATCCAGCACCCCCAAACGCCCGGAAGTACCCGCACCGACGTAAAACAGGCGGCCTCCTAGACGCAGAGACTCGGCTGCAATGTCGATCGCTCGGGCTAACTCTTCGCGGGCACGGGCGATCGCGCTTAAGGTTTGGGCGTCTTCCCGGTTGAACAAGTCCACTAATTCGATCGAACTGAGTTGGTCTAAATTCTCGCTGTTGGTATTCACCTGTTCAGTCAGCAGATGGCCCCGTTCTTCCAAATTCTTCATGTTTTTTTATTAGTCATTAGTCATTGGTCATTAGTCATTGGTCATTAGTCAACAGTCAACAGTCATTAGGTGTACACAATAGGGTACGCATTGCCGGCCCGCTGGTTAGCTTGGTGAAGTCGTGACTCAAAAGCTCGAAATTTGCGCTTGCGGGCGATCGGCTAAATCTACTTCCGACAGAGAGGCAATTACCCATTACCCATTACCAATAACTGCTGACTAATGACTAATGGCTATTACAAAAGTCCTTCGAGTCGGCGGCGAATAGAATCCAGTTCGTTTTGGGAAACCTCAGAATCCGGATCGGAATCGGGTTCGGACTCCGGCTGCCACTGAGTCTGTGTTACATTGTTTTCTGGCGGAATCTCCAGCGCCCCCGCCGGTATCAGTTCCCAATCATAATCAACACTGTTACAGAACTCCTTAATTTCCTCATCGTCGATCGCCTCGACAGTGGGCTCGGGGAAATCCTGAGCTTCCAACATCACGCCAAAGCGGGTGGCGTCGTCTTCTGACTCAAACATCAGAACTTTATTGCGATCGCCGAGTTGAATGGTATGAATTCCCTCGTTCTCGGTGCGGGCATTGAAGAGTAAGACGAACACTCGCATAAGTTTTAAAGACCTTCTTAACCACCGTTTTTTTATCTTAGGAGCGATCGGGCGATTTTAGATTTTAGATTTTAGATTTTAGATTTTAGATTTTAGATTTGACCCCCGATCTTGCACGCGCGGGGATCGAGAGGATTTAGGGGAGTTGGAGGACTTGGTATTAGGTCTTGTTGCGTGTTTTGATTAAGTTTGGTAAAGGTTCTTGGACTCTGCCCCGCAGTGGGGGGCGTGAATCTTGAAATTCGATCCTGTGCGTTGGCGTAGCCCCCGTAGGGGCGGGCAACGCTAACGCCCCTACGGCACTTCCTACCTCACTTGTGAGTCTACCAAAGGCAGAAGCCACCCAGGCGGATCGCAGAAATTATACCTGTCTAAAATCGGCTGATTCCCTTAATTCCTGAATTCTCTGATTTCTGAGAAACACCCATGACTAACTCCGACGATAACAAAAATCAACTCGCACCCCGTCCCCACCGCCGCTGGTGGCGTCTGCTGCTGCTTAGCGGTACGGGATTGACCATTCTCGGCTTGGTTGGGGTTGCCGTAGCACAGGCGTGGGTGCGGGAAAAGTTAGCTCCTTTGGTGGAAACTGAAGTCAGTCAGTTGCTGGAGCGGCCTGTGCAACTCGGACGTTTGGAGAGATTTTCTCCGACAAGTTTGCGGTTTGGCCGATCGACTTTACCTGCAACTCCTACAGATCCCGATTACGCTTCTACAGAAGCAGTGGAAGTGCAATTTTCAATTTGGCCGCTGCTGTTCAACCGCACTCTCAAATTAGATATTACTTTAGTTAAACCCAACGCTTATATCGAACAGGATGCTACAGGCCGCTGGGTTAATCTTCCCACTGCCGAGCGGAAATCTCCGGGTTTATTTAAAACTGAACTTGAGGCAATTCGAGCTGAAAATGCCGCCGCAGTTTTGGTGCCGAGTCCCGCAGTTGGACAGAAAACTTCGGCTCCGATTTCTGTAAGCTTGAAAAATGGCAGTGCTCTATTTCGCGACCAAAATCAGCGCATTCTCTACGAACTAAACGGTCAGTTTACTAATAGCGATAATTTTATAGTAAAAGCAGATTCTCTGTTACCTGCTGCTCAAACTAACCTACAGTTGCAAGGTCAAAATTTGCCTTTGCCCGACCTCGATCGCTTGCTGAAATTTCCCGGTATTTATTTACAAAAAGGTCTGGCTAACGGCAATTTGACCGTGCAATTGCGAGACAATAAAGTATCGGGAATTACCGGAACGGCTAGTTTTGGAGGAGTGCAAGCGAGTATTTCTCCCTTAAAACAAATTATACAAAATAGCAGCGGTCAGTTGCGGTTTCAGGAAACTAATTTGATAGTCGATAATCTGGTGGCTAATTACGGTTTAATTCCGCTGAGAATAGCAGGAACAGTTGCCACTGGAACTAATTTTAATCTCCAACAAGCTAGCTTCAATCTGACAACGAACGTGCAACCAGTCGCTTTGGCAAGTGTTGTCAGTGCGGTGGAAACAGAGTTAGGGAAGAAAGTAGTATTACCCGTGGCTGTGGCGGGGGAAGTGAAGGCGGATGCCAAGCTGACTGGAACAGTTGCAATGCCGGTGCTGACAGGTACGATCGCCTCGACCAAACCCGCTACAGTCGATCGACTGCAATTAAACAATATTAGCACTAATTTCAAATTGGAACGCGGGAGAATGGCTCAAACCCCAACTCCCAATTCTCAATCTTCTATTCCCCCGTTTTCCTCTTTAGCTTTGACTTTGAGCGATATGTTGGTAGTGCCGGCGGCGGGTGGTAAAATTGGCGGGAAAGGTGAAGTCGATATCAGGTTGGGAAGTGAGAATTCGCGATCGGGTTTGGTGTTTGACTTCCAAGCTGAAAACGTGCCGGCAGATAATCTCGCCCAAATTTACGATCTCCCGCTTCCTGCTACTGTTAACATTGGCAGTGTGTCCGCAAAAGCTCAAATTTTCGGCCCGTTAGACAACATTCAAGCTAGAGTTCAATGGCAAGCACCGCAAGGGACTTTCCCCGCAGCGGGCTCCATTCGAGCCGGAGGAAATTCGGCGGATTTGCAAAATACGGTTGTGAAAATTGGCGACGCTTCTGTTAATGTGGATGCTGCGCTAAAAGACCGTCAATGGCAAGCTTTGATCGAGGGCAATGGCGTGGATCTCAACAGTTTGCAGCAAGTCCTGCCAGACCTTAATTTGCCTCCTGAACGGGTTGGTTTGTTCAGCGGAACAGCCGAAGCTGCGGGAACTCTGGACGATTTGAGTTTAAATGCGATCGCTGCGATGGGCAAAGGAAGGCTGAATATTGCTGACAGTATTGTTGATGTTGATGCCGAACTAGAATCGGGAAGGTGGCAAGTTTTTGGCAACACTGAAAAAGTTGCTGTCAATCAATTAATTGATATTGGCTTGCCGTTTTTAGCACGGGAAACGACCGCAAATCTAGACAATCTAAAATCCAAAGTCGAAAATCTAAAATCGTTAGGCGGGCAGCTAGCAGGTGAATTTCAAATCGCGGGCAATGTTGACAATTTGACTGCCGGCGGAATCAATGTTAATGCCAACGGTAGACTCAATTTTGCCGACAGCAATGTCAATTTACAAGGAGAATTAGTAGCGGGAAACTGGCAAGCAACAGCACAAACCGATCGCACTTCCATCAACCGCTTGGTAGATTTGACACTGCCGATTTTAGATGTGGCTTCAGCATTCAATCCCGAAAATCAGCAATCGGCCAATCTCAACAATCTAAAATCCAAAATCCAAAATCTAAAATCGATCGGCGGACTGCTATCGAGTCAATTTACAGCATCGGGAACTCTTGACAATTTGACTGCTAGCAGCATCAATGCCAGCGGCAGCGGTAGACTCAATCTTGCCGACAGTGATGTTAATTTTAAAGGAGAATTGGCAGAGGGAAATTGGCAGGGAACAGCAGAAACCGATCGCACTTCGATCGGCCGCTTGGTAGATTTAGGATTGCCGCTGTTAGATATTGGCTTAGCTTTCACTGCTGACAATCCCCAAACAGTCGCCAACCTCAACAATCTAAAATCCAAAATCCAAAATCTAAAATCGATTGACGGACAAATATCCAATCAAATTCAAGCCAGCGGCAATCTTGATAATTCAACCGCCGCCGATATTTCTGTCAACAGCAGCGGCCAACTCAATATTGCCGACGGTACTCTTGCTTTTAGAGGTAAATTAGAAGACAGACGCTGGCAAGCTTTCGCCGATGCCGATCGAGTTATTCTCAGCCGCTTAGCACTAGATTTGGGAATACCTATTTTAGATGTAGCTTCAGCATTTAATCCCGGAAGTCAGCAAACTGCCAACATCAACAATCTAAAATCCAAAATCCAAAATCTAAAATCGATTGACGGCAGAGTTAACGGCGAATTCCAAGCAGCGGGTAGTTTGGATAACTTGACAGCGAAGGGAATTAGTGCTAGTGGAGAAGGAGTGATTTTGGTCGATCGACTCGGGGCGATCGATACTACGGCAAAATTAGAAAACGGCAACTTGCAAGCATTGCTGGAAACCAACGGAATTGCCGTCAGTAATTTAGAACAAACCCTCAAACAAACAGGTTTGCTGACAGCGGATTTACCGCCAGAAATTGACGGAACCCTCGACGGCCAAGTCCGCATTTTGGGAACAGTAGATAATCTAACCGCCAACGGCATCACCGCCAACGGCGACGGACAAATTCGACTCGCCAACGGCGGAGGAATTGTCAATGCTAAAGGCAGCGCCGCGTCGGGGAATTGGCGCGCGTCAATCGAGGGCGAGCAAATTGCTCTAAGTCGCTTCCAGCAAGCCTTTGAGTCGCAGCGACAAAGCTTGCAAACCGGAGGTGTAGTCTCCGGTGCCCAAAATCTCCCCCAGCTTGCAGGACTGTTTAACGGCAATATCAATTTATCCGGGCCGATTGGGGCGGGCACGGGGGCACCGCCCCTACAAAATGTTCGCGCTGGCGGCAGTTTCCGCATCTCGGAATTGCCGTTTTTGAACCAACCTTTTGAGGCAGTATTTAATTGGGACGGCCAACGGGTGGAAATAGAGAACGCCACAACTCCCGGTTTAACAGCAAACGGCTTTGTTAACGTCGAACTCGAAGGTAAAGGAGGGCCCTCAATTTCCAACTTAGATTTGGATGTCAAACTCGCCAACTTTAATCTGGAAGCCTTGCCGGCAGAACAATTAGCATTTTTGAGACCAATTGGTCTCAAAAATCCTTCAGAGAATAATCTTCCCCTGCGCGGCAATGTCGATTTTACCGGCAGTCTCAGCGGAACCCTCGCCGCCCTCAGCTTAGTTGGCGACGTGGAAGTGCGGGATTTAGCAGTAAATCAAGTCGCTTTTGACCCGGTACTGGCGGGGAGTGTGAATGCGGATGCTGGGAAAAGTGTAGATTTGCGTTTGGCCGGTCGCCAAGACAAAATTGAAGTCGCTTTAAATCAATCTTTTCTGCCGACATCTTTCTTAATTCAACGCGGGGAATCTGTGGCTAGGGGCCAAACCGAGGGAGAAACTTTGCGAGTTAATTTAAGCGATTTTCCCCTCGCTGCTTTGAATCTATCACCGGGGAAAGAGGCCGGTTTGGGGCCGATAACTGGTACGGTTTCGGGACAAGTAAATGTGCCCGGTTGGAAGATGCCGTTAAATCCGGCGACTTTGCAAGCAAATGGACAAATTGCGATCGCCCAACCGGCGATCGGCTACATTAAAGGTGACAGTTTCCAAGCCGAATTCAGCTACGCTAACGGCAGCGCCACTCTCACAAACGGCATATTCCGCCAAGGCAGCGGTCAATACTTAATTTCCGGCAATGTTCAAACAGGGCCAAACCCGCAATTTGCCGGAAAAGTTAACGTCCAGCAAGGCAATTTGCAGCAGGTTTTAACCGCTTTGCAATATTTCAATTTAGGCGACTTAGCTAGAGGCTTAAAACCTCCGGTTTACGGTGACAGTGGCGACGTGCAAACTGTGGCAGTGGGAGAACCAGAATCCCCGCTAATCGAACAGTTGCGCCGTTTGGCAGAAATTGAAATACTTTTGCAGCAGCAACAAGCAGTGGAAGCATCAGAAAAATTGCCTCCCTTATCCCAATTGCAAGGCACTTTTGGGGCGGAAATTGCTGTCGCCGGTTCTTTGCAAACTGGTGTGCAAGCTCAATTTAACGTCAAAGGTGATAACTGGCAGTGGGGAGAATATGTCGCTGAAACGTTCAGCCTTGAAGGCAGTTTTCAGGACGGAATCTTAACTGTTTTGCCTCTGGAAATTCGATCGGGCAAAAGTGCGATCGGCTTTTCGGGACAACTCGGGCAAAAAGCTCAATCCGGGCAGTTGCGCGTAGAAAATGTGCCCGTCGAAGAGTTAGCAAAACTGGTGGAATTGCCTTTTGTGGATGTCACGGGAAATTTGAATTTGCGGGCGAATTTGGCTGGCAGTTTGGAAAACCCGCAAGCCACCGGAGAATTGAGTTTGGTTGAGGGTACGCTAAACGGAGAACCGATTAAACAAGCCGACGGCAGTTTCAGTTACAGCAATGCCCGCCTGAATTTTGGTGGCAGCGCTTTGGTAACTCAAACCGAACCGATTGAAGTGCAGGGAAGTTTGCCTTTTGAGTTGCCGTTTGCAGCCGTGAAGGCTGACAGCAATCAAATCGATTTGAGGGCGAATTTGCAAAATGAAGGTTTGGCAATTATTAATGTATTGACTCCGCAAGTTGCGTGGGTCAGCGGCAAGGGACAGGTGCAAATTCGCGTGGGAGGGACGCTGGAAGACCCTGTAGCGCAAGGAATTGCAAATTTTGAAAATGCAACCGTCCGCGCGCAAGCCTTCCCAGAACCGCTGACAGGGCTGACTGGGACGGTGCGCTTTGAGGGCGATCGTATTCGGGTAGAAGGAATTCGGGGACAGTTGAGTCAGGGAGAAGTGGTCGCCGCTGGCGTGATTCCGCTGTCTGTGCCCTTTGCTGAGGGCGATGTCGATGCGGATAATCCCCTGGCTGTGAATCTCGACAAGTTGGCAGTGAACCTCAGAGGATTGTACAGCGGCGGCGTTGTTGGTCAAGTGCAGGCAAGGGGCACGGCTAGGCGTCCGCAGTTGAGCGGTAATATTGAACTGTACGACGGTGAAGTATTTCTTCGGAGTCCCGGCGGCGGCACAACTCAGTTAGCTTCTTCCTCTTCTGCTTCCGATTCGGATTCTGATTCGACATCTTCTGCTTCTCCTGCGACTGAGGTTTCTGATTCCCCTTCTGCTGCGACTTCCCCTTCCCCTTCCCCTTCCTTTGAAGTTGGATTAAACGATTTGCGGCTGAATTTGGGCCGGGGAATTCGGGTAACAAGTGCGCCGATATTGAGTTTTCAGGCGACTGGGGGTTTGACGGTGAATGGAACTTTAGATGACCTTCGCCCGGAGGGTACGATTCGGTTGACTTCCGGGTCGGTAAATTTGTTTACAACGCAATTTAGACTCGATCGAGGATACCCGCAGACTGCGACCTTTGTACCAACACAAGGACTCGATCCGACGCTGGATGTGAGATTAGCAACTTCGGTGCAGGAAGTAACGCGGTTCCGCATTCCCGGCACATCTGTAGCCTCTGAAATAGCAGACGAACCGACAACTTTCGGCAATGTGCGGAGTGTCCGAGTTCAAGCGTTAGTGCAGGGAAGGGCTTCTCAGTTGGGGGAAAATCTTGAGTTAAGGAGTTCTCCGAGTCGATCGGAAATAGAAATTGTAGCGCTATTGGGAGGCAGTTTCGTGCAGACCTTGGGACAGGGAGACAGTACACTGGCGATCGCAAATTTAGCCGGTGCGGGTTTATTGAACAACCTTCAATCTGCGATTACCAACGCCACAGGATTGAGCGAATTTCGCTTATTTCCCACTCGAATTAGAGGCAACGAAGCACAAAGTGCTAGTTCCAGTTCAGGTGCGGGTTCTCTCGGTTTAGGTTTAGAAGTTGGGTTTGACATCACGCGCAATATTTCAGCATCAATCATTCGAGTTTTGTCAGCAAATCAACCGACAGAATTTACTGTGCGCTATCGATTGAGCGATAAACTTTTACTCAGAAGTTCCAGTAATTTTCAAGGAGACAACCGCGTCACCGCTGAATATGAATTGAGGTTTTAGGCATCAGCCAACAGCCAACAGCCAACAGTTACCAATCTCTCAATAATTTGCTATAATAGTAACAGCAGCAAATTGGTACTGCCAACCCCACACACAAGGTTATAGGAGTTAAGTCAAATGGCAAACAAACTCCAAGTTAATACACAGTCGATCGGCTACAGCGACTTTTACTGGAACCGCTTTAGTCCGAGAGTTGCGACTATCAGCAGCGTCCGCAACGCCAATCATTGGGAGGGCGGATTTATCACCTATATTGCATTTCCCACAAAAGTAGAAGCTACAGCAGCAATGAAATATTTGCTCTTGAATCAAAAAGCTGCTGATGTCGATATGCGGAAAGCCAAGCGAATGAAAGCAAAAGGCATTCGGTGGGAACTCAAAATTCGGGGTTTAGCTTTTAATGAAGTGCTGAAGCTTGCGACGATGGATATAACTGGAAAGCTAGAGATGTCCCCTAATGCTACTACTCAAGCCACAGGCTGATAAAAGCATTCAGATAATAGGTTGGGTTGAGACAACAAAACCCAACCCTTCCAATATTTGTCAATCTCCACCTTCCTCTCTTTCCTCCTCCTCTGTGTCCTCAGCGCCCTCTGCGGTTAATTTCACAAAAACTCCTATAAAACATATGCGTTTCATCAGCCCCAAAACAGATTTTGCATTCAAAAAAATATTCGCTTCTTCCGAACATCCAGAAATTCTCATCAGCTTCCTAAATGCAATGCTGTATAACGGAGAACCCACTATTCAAGAATTAGAAATCATTGACCCTTATTCAGCCGGAAGCGTTACAGGATTGAAAGACACTTACCTGGATGTCAAAGCCAAGATTACCGGCAACAAAACCGTGATTGTGGAAATGCAGGTACTCAACGTCGCCGCTTTTGAAAAACGGGTAGTATACAATGCAGCTAAAACCTATTCAACTCAACTCAAAGCTGGAGACGGTTACTTAAGATTAAATCCAGTAATTGCTTTAACCATCACCGACTTTATCTTATTTGAAAACACCGAAAAACTAATCTCTAACTTTGAATTCACAGAAACCGAAGAGAAATTCGTCTATCCCAACTGCGAGTTAAAGTTAGTGTTTGTCGAGTTACCGAAATTCAAAAAAGAATTGAATGAACTCGAAACTCTGCCGGAAAAATGGCTCTACTTTATGAAAAACGCGCCCTCTTTGGAAGCAGTACCAGAGACATTGGGGTCTATTGAAGAGATTAATACCGCGCTGGGAATTGCCAACCGAGCAAATTTGACACTAGACGAATTGAATGATGTAGACAAGCGAGAAATGTTTATCCAAGACCAAATCGGGTCTGTGATGAAAGGGATAGAAATTGGTATACAACAGGGGATTGAACAGGGAATACAACAGGGAATCGAACAGGGAATTGAACAGGGGATAGAACAAGGAATCGAAAGGGGTAAAATTGAGGGGGAGATAGGATTAATTATGCGTCAGATCGTGCGGCGGGTGGGTGATATTACACAGGAAGTTCAAACTCGCATCCAGGGGTTATCTGGGGAACAGTTAGAGGATTTGGGAGAGGCTTTGTTGGATTTTAGGAGTCAAGAGGATTTGATTGCGTGGTTGGATTCGGCGGGATGAACTGAGGAGTTAAACAGAGACTGAGGGATTTTTAACGTGGAGTTGGTATAATTCCCAATCTCTGCATTCATTTAAACTTTAGTATCTGCGGGAACTTCCCTCTGTACCAGCATCCAACCTAACAGCGCTAAAATAAGACCGAGACCGAGAAATCCTAAATCCCAAGCTAACTCGTTGATACCGGGTTTGACGTGGTGGATTCCCAAAATTTGATGGTCAACAATGCCTTCAACAAAGTCAAACAATCCAGCACCAATTAATATTGAACCAAAAAAAGTTTGAGTTGACAAAGGAACATCTTTGCGCTTCACAGCACTCCACAAACAGCAGATTCCCGCCACTGTTACCAACCAATCCGCAGCGTGAAACAATCCATCTCCGAGGGTATTTAATTCTAAACCGGCAACGGTAGCATCGGTTTTAACGCTGCTAAACATATGGTGCCACTGGAGGAGTTGGTGCAGCACAATGCCGTCAAAAAAGCCGGATTGACCGATACCGAGGAGAATTCCTGCGATAATTAGAGGTCGGCGGTTGTTAACAGCGGTGGTTGGTGCGTTTGTGCGATCGTCCAATGGAAAACCTCAGATTATTTAACTGCTGAGCCTGGGTCGGTGAAGGGATTTGCCAGTACATTTTTTAGTTTTGCTGGGGAGGAGGGGCGATCGCATCATCCGCGAGAGAGATTTCTGGATACTCTTGATGCTTAATGCCAACTACAAATCTAGTTTATAATTTGATTAACTATTCATCAACAGTCATATTCTCAAACAAAATAGGTTGAATTCGCCTCAAAACTTCCTCAATTATATCTGAGCGACATTCACTAAGAAAACTTGCTTGCCTTGCGCGATAATCTAAAGAACGGAGTTGATCCGTCATAATTACACCTGTTATCGGTTCACCTTCGGGAATGGGAACATAAAACGGATTTTTGCGTTGTGTGTTGCTAATGGGACAGACGAACACAAACCCCATTTTTCGGTTAAATTTAGTTTGACTCACCACCAGTGCAGGCCTAGTCCCCATTTGTTCGTGTCCTGCTTGAGGATCAAAATTGAGGCGAATAAAATGACCTCGTTCGGGGATATAGTTTACCAAACTTCCTCTCCTTCTGGTTTTCCCCAAGAGACTTCTTCGCTAGATTCTATTTCGCCTGCCAATAATTCATCTAGGGTATACTTTGATATTTTATTATTTACAGGCTCTATGACCAGTTTCCCATTTTCTATGCTGCAAATTACTGAATCTTCGGCTTTAAGGTTGAGAAACTTTACTATGTAGTCTGGTATTGGCAAAGCCAAGGAATTACCTAATTTGCTGATGTGTATTTTGGCGGTCATACATTTGCGATGTTAACACTCAGGTTTATTTATTGTAACACAATATTGGGCGGGGCGGGTTTATTGAGATTGCTGTTTATAAACATAGATGTTGGTGAACCCGCCCCTACACAACCTTTGTCTATGCAAATACTGCTTCTACGGCTTTCGGCAATGCGATGGGTACGAAATATGCGACTGGATACAAATAATCTTCGCCGGATTCGTCAATAACTCGGATAAATTGATGTTCCGCAGCGCGATTATCCGGTATTATTCGATAGATTTTTCGCACTTCCAAGGATGCTTGATAGTCTTGATTGTTAATGCAAACTACAAATTGTGTTTCTAAGTTAAACTTCAACATATTTGCATAAAGTAGTCGGTTCAGAAGCAGTTGCCTCTGTCAACAAAATCGTCCCCTCAGTTGTCAATTCCCATCTATCACGAGGCGAACCTGTTTCTACATATCGCTGAACCAAGCCATCAGCAGCCAGTTTTTTTAAGACAACCATCATGTCAGGTTCTCGCGGTACATCTCGACGGGAAAGTGCATTCGCGAGTTCGTACCAACTCCACTTTCCTTGACCTTTAGCTACTAATTCCAGCAGCACTAATTCAAGCTGGGTTAATTGAGTTAGGTTTTTCATTCTTTTTATTGTATAACTTATCTAACTCGAAAAGATTGCCCCATCGCTTGAAATTCTTGAGTCTCTTCTCGCTGCAATTGCTGTCTAATTTTGGCAAATTTCCTAACTGTTTCCACAGAGTACAACCGTTCTCCACAGCTTAGGCAAACTTCAGCGGATACTTTTAAGATAGCAGTATGCTTGCCGCCCCGTAAAAGTTTATCGACTTCTTTGATAACTATTTCACCGCCGCAAATTGGGCATTTTTCTACAGATAGCATTGTTAATCTCTCCTTTGTATCCAATTAATCCATCGATTTGCATCTGGACGATAAACTGTGATTAGGATGGCTAGTTTATTACTAGGGACATAAGACCAAACACTGTGAATAGGATCGCCTCTAAAGCTTTCACCATAGATTAAGTATCGGGGATAGGGTTTTTCTTTGGGATAATTTTCTATGATTTCACCATAAAGGACGGAAAAGTAGATTTCATCAAATGAGAGATTATCATCCTCTGCTTCTTCATCAGCATGGTCTGTAATTCGCACCCTATTTTCTAATATTGCTTCTCTGATATCGTTGAGATTCATTCGTTGAAAGATAAGTTTGCCGGGAGGGAGAGTGGGATGCAGAAAATCCAGAAATTTTAGCGGTGGCTGAAAAATTTGTTTTTGCTAACTGTTATAACCCGCAAGTGGCGGGGCAGATACTACAAGAAACTACGCGAAAGCCAAAAGAAAGCGAGGACTCCCAGTGCCAGGTATCGGAAACGTAGAAGAGGCGAGGTTTCGTGGTTCAAGCTTTGGTTATTATAATCTTCACGAAACTCTGTAACCCTTAGATGTTACACTCTACAAGTCTCGACGCGAGAGAAGAGAGATTCCCTCCTCCACACACACCCCCCCCACACACTCCCAACCCACCCAATCTCGCCCCCACTGGGAGGTGCCCCCTATGTGCTTTGGTGTTGAATTTTAATTCGTTGTAGTACAACCATTTGTTATTCACACGCCAACCTATTCGATCGCCAAAAGCGTCCCAAATTTCCCGATCGTATTCTCTGCTTCCTCCCAGACTTTGATAGATGCGTTTCTGCACCGAAAAGCCGAAACGTCCGTTACTGTATTTTACCCAAAGTTGGTCAATAGTTCGTAAGTCTTCACAGGGGAATCGATCGATATCTTCAGCCCTCAGCCAGCCATCCCCCGCTCTCCCCGCTACTTCCAGCATTTTTATTGCCGTTTCCCCATCCGCCTCTTGCCATTTTCCGCTAGCCAACAGCCGATCGAGGTTGCGATAATTGACTCCTTTTGCTGAAATCAAATTTATACGTTGTGGCTGTGGCTGCGGGCTAGGAATATTTTGTTTGGGGCGCCAAAGGGTTCCTATCCATTGTAGAATTGGTGGCGGTGGCTGCGGGCTAGGAATCGTTGGTGAAACACCCCCTCTTTGTCCCCAATTGCCAATGGTGGCTTGTGGAAGCATAGCCAACCATTTTTCCACCGACTGAGGGCGCTTTGTCGCATCCATTTCCATCCCTTTCATAATTGCCTGATGCACCGCATCGCTAATATTAGGATTAATCTGAAACGGCGGCTTTAAAGGATGATTTAAAGCCCTCATAAATGCAGCAGTTGGTGGTGTTTTCGTTAGCAGATAGTATAGCGTTGCCGCCAGAGCATAAACATCTGTGTACTCAGCAAATCTGCCCATTTCCCCGTACTGTTCGGGAGGCGCAAAACCATGTGTTAACCCAAAAGTCATTTGTTGAGTGCGATCTGGAATAAAACCCCGCGCTAAACCAAAATCAATCAAAACTGCATCTTGATTGTCACGCACCATAATGTTTTGTGGCTTGATATCCCTATGGAGTAAACCTTTTTCGTGAACTACTATTACGGCTTCTCCTGCTTGGCAGATGTAGTTTAAAGCTTCAGTTTCTGACAAAATACCGCGCCTTTCCACCCATTTCCACAAATCTTCTCCTGCCACATATTCCATCGCAATGCAAGGCAAATTACCATGATCGAAATAGTTGTCTATTTGCACAATATTGGGATGCCTGCACACAGATAGCTTTACCGCCTCATCCCGGAATCTGTCCCGATACCGGGCAAAATTTGGATCTCTCAATAATTCATCTTTCAGCGTTTTGATGACAACCCGCTGCCTGTTTTGCGCCTTCTGCGCTAGGTACGTGACCCCAAAGCCGCCCTCACCTAACTTGCCTTCAATGATATACCGATCGCCATTTAACCCCTGCCCCGGTGTCCAAACCATTCTCCTCACCGCCAACCAATATTAATTTTTATCTCGGCCTAGCCTGTATTTTAACTGTATTTTTTACTGTAGTTTAGTTCCACCAGCCCAACTTCAGTTCGCCTTCCCGGTGATGGTTGGCTTTTAGTTCGATCGCCCTTTTGCGACATAATTCGATCGACAAATTCGCAGCAATCTCATTAAGAATCATAAATCGTAAAACCTGTTTGTCCAAACAGACCCTTTCTATGGCAACCTGAAAAACAGCAGACACATTTTTATAGACCTTAGTAACAAAACTCTAGCAACCAGTTATGCAAACTCTGCCGAACCCCACTAAAACCCCCACCACCGAACCAACCTTCGACACCACCATCAAACGCCGCAAAACCCGACCCGTCAAAGTCGGTAGCGTCACCATCGGCGGCGGCTACCCCGTCGTCGTACAGTCGATGATTAACGA
Source organism: Microcoleus sp. Z1_B2 (assembly GCF_036700325.1). Taxonomy (NCBI): domain Bacteria; kingdom Bacillati; phylum Cyanobacteriota; class Cyanophyceae; order Oscillatoriales; family Microcoleaceae; genus Microcoleus; species Microcoleus sp. Z1_B2. Next base: position 13,229 of record NZ_JAUBOQ010000040.1, on the reverse strand, counting down.
AGACACCCTCGACATCGACGGTTCAGTCGCCGGAATTCGGCGCTTGCACGAGATTGGCTGCGAAATCGTCCGCGTCACCGTGCCCAGCATGGCCCACGCCAAAGCTTTAGCCGAAATCAAGCAAAAACTGCACGCCACCTACCAACCCGTGCCCCTCGTCGCCGATGTCCACCACAACGGCATGAAAATTGCTCTCGAAGTGGCCAAACACGTAGACAAAGTGAGAATCAATCCCGGACTTTACGTGTTCGAGAAGCCGAAAGCCGACAGAACCGAATACACCGACGCCGAATTCGCGGAAATTGGCGCAAAAATCCGCGAAACCCTGGAACCTTTGGTGATTTCCCTGCGCGACCAAGGCAAAGCTTTGCGAATCGGCGTCAATCACGGTTCCCTCGCCGAACGGATGCTGTTTACCTACGGCGACACGCCCGAAGGCATGGTAGAATCGGCCCTGGAATTCATCAAAATTTGCGAATCCCTCGACTTCCGCAACATCGTACTTTCCCTGAAAGCCTCCCGTGCACCCGTGATGGTTGCTGCTTACCGGTTGATGGTGCACCGGATGGACGAACTCGGCATGGATTACCCGCTGCATTTGGGCGTCACGGAAGCAGGAGACGGCGAATACGGCCGCATCAAATCCACCGCAGGCCTGGCACCGCTGCTAACTGACGGTATCGGCGACACCATCCGCGTCTCGCTGACAGAGGCCCCAGAAAAGGAGATTCCCGTCTGCTACAGCATTCTGCAAGCCTTGGGACTGCGGAAAACGATGGTTGAGTATGTCGCTTGTCCTTCCTGCGGTCGCACTTTGTTTAATTTAGAGGAAGTGTTACACCAAGTGAGAGAGGCCACCAAGCATCTCACGGGTTTGGATATAGCAGTAATGGGCTGTATTGTCAATGGGCCCGGAGAAATGGCTGATGCTGATTACGGCTACGTCGGGAAGCAACCGGGTTATATTTCGCTGTACCGGGGCCGGGAAGAAATTAAGAAGGTGCCGGAAGACCGAGGGGTGGCAGAATTGATTGATTTGATTAAATCGGACGATCGCTGGGTCGATCCTTAGCCGATTCTTTCTCTGTTGCTAGAGTTCGACAGTCCGACAGTCCGACAGTCCGACAGTCCGACAGTTCGACAGTTCGACAGTCCGACAGTCCGACAGTCCGACAGTCCGACAGTCCGACAGGGGTTGAAACCCCTGTCTCATAGCTGAAGTCGGTTTAAACCGACTGAAGAGCACCTTTATCAGAAGCTGCAGGGCCTGTTCCACAAAGAGTGAGTGTTCTTGGGGGGTGGGCACGCGAGCCCGCCCTGAATAGAAGTCGGCAAAGTGGAAAATATATGTACGCCAAAGGCGAGCGGGCCTTGCCTGTGTTAGATTGAGCGTAATTATTCTGAACTCTTTTCGTCCCGCGCGTCAGACAAATGGTTATAACAAAACGAGGGCTTGTTCTAAGTGCAGCAGCGGTGGTACTCACTGCTGTAACTCTTGCGAACACTGGTTGCAGTTCTAAATCTCTGGCTTCTTTTCGGGGAAGCCCTAAAGAGTTGGTTGATGAAGTTTGGCAGATTATTGACAAAAGTTATGTTGATGGCACTTTTAACCAGGTTGACTGGAAAGCGGTGCGAAATGATTATTTGAACCGGACTTATACCAGCGACGACGAAGCTTACAAAGCAATTCGGGAAATGTTGAAGAAGCTGGATGATCCTTATACGCGGTTTATGGACCCTCAAGAGTTCAGAAATATGCAGGTTGAAACTTCTGGGGAACTGACAGGAGTTGGGATTCAGTTGACTCAAGATGAGGAAACTAAGAAGTTGGTGGTGATTTCGCCGATCGAAGATACCCCTGCTTTTAGTGCTGGTATTCTGGCAAAAGATATCATTACTAAGATTGACGGCAAGAGCACAGAAGGCATGGATACGAATCAAGCAGTAAGTTTGATTCGCGGTCAGGTGAATACTGAGGTGACGCTGACTATTTTGCGGGGAAACAAGGAATTAGACTTTAAACTGAAACGCGCTAAAATTGAAATTCATCCTGTGCGGAAGTCGGTGCAGAAAACTCCCATCGGAGAAGTCGGCTATATTCGCTTAAATCAGTTTAGTGCCAATGCTGCATCGGAAATGCGATCGGCAATTAAGGATTTGGAACAGAAAAAAGTAACGGGCTATATTTTAGACTTGCGTTCCAATCCCGGCGGGTTGCTGTACGGAAGTATTGAAATTGCTCGAATGTGGCTCAAAGAAGGTACGATCGTCTCGACGGTCGATCGAGTCGGTGAGGCTGATAAACAAACGGCAAATAAGGGAGCGATCACAGACAAACCGTTAGTTATACTGGTAGACGGCGGTTCAGCAAGTGCTAGCGAGATTCTATCCGGTGCTTTGCAAGACAACAAACGCGCGGTTTTGGTGGGAACAAAGACCTTTGGTAAAGGTTTAGTTCAGTCAGTACGCGGCGTGGGAAATGGTGCCGGTTTGGCGGTGACAATTGCCAAGTATTTTACTCCCAACGGCACTGATATCAACAAGGCCGGGATTGAACCGGATTTTAAGGTAGAACTCACCGAGGCTCAAAAACAGGAATTGAGGCGCGATCGCGATAAAATTGCTACGACTGCCGATCCGCAATATGCGAAAGCTATGGAAGTTTTGACAAAGCAAGTTACTGGTAAAACAGGGAACAATAAGGCGGAGGCGAAACCGAATGCTGCGCCAGCTAAGCCGAATGCGGCGCAAGCAAAACCGAGTGCGGCACCGGCTAAATCCAAGTAGTTTTTAGTCACAAAAACTTCAGTAAAGAAGGACTAAAGTCCTCACTACGAACCAGCTTTGTAGTGAGGAATTTAGTCCTTCTTATCTTCAATCTTCAATCTTCAATCTAAAATCTAAAATCTAAAATCTAAAATTAGGTTGGTTGGCATTTGCCGGCGCGAATTAAACCGATGCGGCGGGCGATGGCATCTTCGGGCGAATCGTAAGGGCCCCACTTTTCAATAATACTGGGGTTTTGTTCTTCGAGTTGCGCGATCCTCTGCGAGGGTTCCGCCAACGGCAAAATCTCGCAATTACCCGCAGGACGTTTGACAATATAAAATTTTGGTGTTTCTGTCATAGCTAAATTCGTCAAATAAAAGCTGGATACTAACTAGGCAATTGGCTCATTATAAGCTGAGGCGCATCTACATTTGACAATCAAATTCGAGCAAATTCTTGTGGGGAGTAGGGGCCCTAGCGTCCCGCCCGCCCAAAAATACAATTTAGATGCGTAACAGCTTATCAAATAACGAAACGGCAATGCAGTGTCCCAAGCGTGTTTTAGCATTAAACCCGCCTTCCATTAGTGGCTGAAACCCCCGCCGGAATAAGGATTTAACCGCCTGGAACTAATAAGAATTAAAAAAAACTAACACTTTGGGAAGATGCCACCAAATTTATCTATGATAAAAATATAGACATTTGTCTCAACACTGCATTAAACCCTTTCAGAACTACCCAAATATTCTAATCTATACCAAAAAAAACCATGCAATTTTTGCCCAAAACAATCCCCGAAATTCAACCAGAAATCCTACCAGTTAACGAATCACCGCCTGAACTTGTTACTTTCGATGTCGGCGGGATGAAATGTGCCGGCTGCGCGAAAGCTGTGGAACGCCAACTCATGCAGTATTCAGGCGTCATTTCCGCTTGCGTTAACTTGGCCGTAGAAGTCGCGACGGTTGAGTGTCAACCGGGGGCTGTCGATGCAGAAGCTTTAGCGAAAAAGTTGACTGATAATGGATTTCCCTCTCAGTCTCGTTGTGGTGAAAATCAGCGGGAAGCAGAAGCGGCAACAATTGAACGACGGCGACAAGAAATTAGACAGCAAATCAAGCAATTGACGATCGCCCTTATCCTAATTATTCTATCCGGTTTAGGTCACGTACTCGGCACAAAAGCCCCAATTCTCAGCAATATTTGGTTTCACTGGGGACTCGCCACCCTCGCTTTGCTGCTACCGGGCCGCCCGATTATCGTTGATGGGTGCCGCAGTTTGTGGCGAAATGCACCCAACATGAATACTTTGGTAGCTTTAGGCGCTGTTACAGCTTACACCGCTAGCAACGCGGCGCTGCTGTTTCCACGGATGGGATGGGAGTGCTTTTTTGATGAACCGGTGATGCTGCTGGGCTTTATTTTGTTGGGCAAAACTCTCGAACAGCAAGCCAGACGGCGCGCTGCATCAGCTTTGCAAGCTTTAATCGCATTGCAACCGGCGAAAGCCCGCTTAGTTGATTTTAAACTTTCGAGTTTAGATTTGCGATCGGAAGAATTGCCTTTAAACTCGACATCAGAAGTCTACGATCCACAATACATTGAAATTCCTGCCGATCGCGTCCGAGTCGGAGAATGGCTGCAAGTTTTGCCAGGGGAAAAAATACCGGTAGATGGTGAAGTCTGCGAAGGCAAAACAACCATAGATGAGTCGATGCTGACTGGCGAATCAATGCCGGTTTTGAAGCAACCAGGAGATACAGTTGTCGCCGGAACTATCAATAAATCCGGGGCAGTTGTGATGCGGGCAACTCGCACCGGTAAGGAAACAACTGTAGCTCAAATGGTGGCTTTGGTGCAGGCAGCCCAAACTCGCAAAGCGCCGATTCAAAATTTAGCTGATACTGTCGCGGGATATTTTGTGTATGGGGTGATGGGGATATCGGTTTTAACTTTCCTATTTTGGTATTTTGCGGGCACTCATATTTGGCCTTCTGTGCTTTTAGGACACGGGGCAATGGATATTATGGGACACGGGGCAATGAATATGGGAAATGAATTGCCAATTATCCATTATCAATCGCCTTTGCTGTTAAGTTTGAAATTGGCGATCGCAGTTTTAGTTATTGCTTGTCCTTGCGCTTTGGGATTGGCTACCCCAACTGCAATTTTAGTCGGTTCTGGCATCGGGGCGGAGCGCGGGCTTTTAATTCGCGGTGGTGATGTTTTAGAACGGGTGCATCAATTAGATACGGTGGTTTTTGATAAGACTGGCACTCTGACAACCGGAAATCTCACACTCACAGATTATTTGCCGATTTTCCAGAATTCGGAGTGGGATTTGAACTCGGATATTAATGTTGGAAACAGGCAAGATGTTTGTTCCACAATTGATGGGGTTTCTGGCAACAGGCAAGATGCCTGTTCCACAATTGATGGGGTTTCTGGCAACAGGCAAGATGCCTGTTCCACAATTGATGGGGTTTCTGGAGGCAAACAAAATGTTTGTTTCACAATTGATGGGGTTTCTGGCAACAGGCAAGATGCCTGTTCCACAATTGATGGGGTTTCTGGAGGCAAACAAGATGTTTGTTCCACAATTGATGGGGTTTCTGGCAACAGTCAAGATGCCTGTTCCACAATTGATGGAGTTTCTGGCAACAGGCAAGATGCCTGTTCCACAATTGATGGGGTTTCTGGCAACAGGCAAGATGCCTGTTCCACAAT